>JAUWNF010000034.1 GCA_030612785.1 Phycisphaerales bacterium | reverse complement strand
CATCTGCGCTGGCGCTACGGAAAGGCCTAGCGGGCAACCGATCAGGCCTATAGAGTACCGCCATGGCACGCAAACGCACAACCAGTAAACGTCCTACACGGAAGGCGGCCGCCGGCAAAGCTGCCGGGGCGAAAGCCGGCGTGAGTGAATCCAAGCCGGCAGCGGTGCCGCGGGACGGGCGGGCGTCGGCGCTGGTGGATACGCGGGTCATCTACTGCGGCGACTGTCTCGATCAGCTCGGCAAGCTGCCCGACGGCTGCGTGGACCTGATCTACATCGACCCGCCGTTCAACAGCAACCGCAACTACGAGGTCTTCTGGGGCGAGCGAGCCGAACCGCGCCCGTCAGGAAGCGGCCCGCACCTCAGCTTCGACCACCGCCACGCCTCGACCCAGGCGTACATCGAGTACATGCAGCCGCGCTGCGTCGAGCTGGCCCGCGTGCGCACGAAGACCGGCAGCTTCTACTACCACTGCGACTGGCACGCCAGCCACTACGTCAAGGTGATGCTGGATCAGATGTTCTGGTAGAATCCTTCGTCTAGGAGGCGCAAGCGAATGGACCTGTTCAACGGCATGGCGGTCGAAGTGGCTCCGGTTCGGCGACGGATCAAGGGCAGTCGGATCCTGACGGGCGATGCCCTCTCCCTCCTGCGAGACTTGGACCGTGCAAGCGCTCAGACGTGCATCACGTCTCCGCCCTATTGGGGCTTGCGAGACTATGGGATTCCCGGCCAGATCGGGGCCGAGCCGAGGGTCAACGACTACATCACCCATCTTGTCGCGGTCTTCGGTGAAGTTCGGCGGGTGCTTCGCGACGACGGCACCCTTTGGCTCAATATCGGGGACAGCTACACGAGCGGCGGTCGGGCCTGGCGAGCCACGGACAATAAGAATGCGGCGCGGGCGATGGAGTACCGCGCGCCGACACCCGACGGCCTCAAGCCCAAGGACCTGATTGGAGTACCCTGGAAGCTCGCCTTCGCACTCCAAGCAGACGGCTGGTACCTTCGGTCGGACATCATTTGGAACAAGCCGAACGGGCTGCCCGAATCGGTGAAGGACCGTCCCTCGCGGATGCACGAGTACGTCTTCCTCCTCTCGAAGAATGAGCGCTACTACTACAACTACGAGGACACGCGGGAACCTGCCCTCAATGGCAGCAAGAAGGCGATGCGGTCGGTATGGTCAATCAACACGGAGCCCCTGCGTGAGGCGCACTTTGCCGCGTTCCCGACCAAGCTGGTAGCTCGCTGCATGACTGCGTCCTGCCCCGAAGGCGGCGTGGTCCTAGACCCCTTTTTCGGCGCAGGGACGGTTGGGCTTGTGGCTCAGGGCATGCAGCGGCCCTTTGTCGGCATTGAGCTCAACGGCGACTATGTCGCGATCGCTAGGAAGCGTCTTTGTTGGTGAGGTCCGCGACGGTCCACGTCGCGTGTACGAGGCAGTTGGACTTCATCAGGCTCTTGATCTGGAGCTTGCGCTCCGTGCCACCGTCAAAGTAGAGCTGAAACTTCCCATCAACGGTGCAGTAGCCCGGCTTGGGTGTTTGCTTGCTCCCGTGGTTCATGGTGATCGTGCCCTTCTTGGCCTCGGCAAGCAGCGACTTCGGGATTTCGACAAGCTCGTAGAAGTGGTTGAGCCCGGCCTCGAAGGGCTGCTCGAAATGCCGGAGCGAAAGGATGCGGTCGTACCCCTTCATGTGTGCCAGCATTTGGTCGCGGAGCCCCGCAAGGTCGGCTTCGTTCTTCCATGGCCCCTTCCCCAACTCCATGAACTTGGAGATGTGGAGCCGGTCCATGCGGATGCCCTTATCGGCCTGAGTCTTGAGCGACCAGCGTTCCCCTTCGATTTCCACATCGTGCCCGGCCAGCCCTCTTGGCCCACGGCTGGCCTTCCGGCCGCATCCGCGAAGCACCTGAACGACGCCCCATTCGAATTTGTCTTTCGTGAAGGGAGCCTCGGATAAGGCGTGGTGGATTTGCAGAACCCCTTCAAAGCCCGTTGCGAAGCACTGGTCGAATAGGTCAGTGCGCAGCAGTTCGTGCTTGCTGGATTGACCGAGCTTGGCAACGACAGTCCGCACCAAACGGAGCTTTGGCTCGGGAAGCTTCGAGAGCTGCGCGACGATGTGGTCAAGGACTGCGCGCGTGTCGGGCATCAGGTCGCTTCCTCTGCTGTGCTATCCCGGACTCTTCCTGCAGAAGGGCCAAGAAGCGGGCGAGAGTGTACCACGTCCGCGACCTGCCGTGGAGCGAAGCGAAGTTGCGCCAGTTGCCGCCGTTCGAGTTCGAGAACTGGGCCGTCATCGCCCTGGGCGGCATCCCCAACAAGGTGCAGGTCGGCGACATGGGCATCGACGGCCGCATCTTCCCGGTCTCGGCCATTCCGTCCAAGCCGAGCGCGAAGAAAGGCGAGACGCCTGCCTTCGAGCAGTTCATGGACGCCTGGTATCCGATCCAGGTCAAGCAGAAGGACAAGGTGGGGCGGCCCGACATCGACGCCTATGAAACCGCGATGGAGCGGGCTGACCGAAGTAAAGGCTTCTTCGTGGCCTTCGACTACTCGTCGGACGCGCTCACCGAGATCGACCGCTTCTTCCGCAAGACCGGCAAGATCATCGTCGCCCTGACCGTCCGCGAGATTCTCGACGAGGCCATCGCCCAGAAGCTGGCCTGAGCAGAGTGGCCGACGCCCCACAGGCCGACTTTCTTGGACAGGGCAAATCGGGTAGAAAACGAGCGGTAGACTGCGAGACGCCGAACGAATTGGAGCCTCCGGCATGAGGGAGTTCCCGAGAGAGCCAGGTTTGCGTATTGCGCCGTCGATTCTGTCGGCGGACTTTGGGCGGCTGGCGGAGCACGTGGCCGAGGTGGAGGCCGCCGGGGCCGATCTGCTGCACCTGGACGTGATGGACGGCCACTTCGTGCCCAACATCAGCTTCGGACCGGTGGTGGTCGAAAAGCTCCGCCCGCACAGCAAGCTCTTTTTCGACACCCACCTGATGATCACCGATCCGCTCAAGCACGCCGAGGCCTTCATCAGGGCGGGCAGTGACCACATCACGTTCCATATCGAGGTCACGGATCAGCCCGAGCGAGTGATCGACCACCTCCGCGAATTGGGCGTGTCCGTCGGGGTGTCGCTGAACCCGACCACGCCGGTCTCGGCGATCGAGCGAATCCTGCCGCTGATCGACATGGTGTTGGTGATGAGCGTTTGGCCTGGATTCGGTGGGCAAGAGTTCATTGAAGGCGCACTTGACAAGGTCAGAGCCGTGAGACCGCTCCTGAAACCGCACCAGCGGCTTGAAATCGACGGGGGAATCGATTTCAGCACGGTGGTCTCGGCAACCCAGGCGGGAGTTGATACCATAGTGGCCGGCTCGGCGATCTTCGGTCAGGCCGACCCGGGGGCGGCGCTGGCCCGGCTGAAGGCGCTGGCGATGCGTGCGCGGGAGGACGGACGAGGATGACTTCACTGGTTCTCATTCCGTGGGCGAATACCGACTGGCATGATGACGGGCGGCTGGCATCGCGGACTCCGCTCCCGCTCAACGCCGAAGGACGGGCTCAGGCCGCCGCGTGGGGCGACGCACTGGCAGCGCGGGAGCTGGGCACGCTGTACAGCAGCAGGGAGCAGGCTTCACTCGAAACAGCCTCGCTAGTGGCGCGGCGGTCCGAAGCCAAGTGCAAGCACGTGGAGGGGCTCGACGAAGTCGATTTCGGCTTGTGGGAGGGCCTGACCGAGGAGCAGTTGAACGGGCGGTTCCCCAAGTTGTTCAAGAAGTGGACCGCGGATCCCCCGTCGGTGTGCATTCCCGACGGGGAGGACTTCGGGGCGGCGGCGGCGCGGATCAAGACCGCCCTCACGCAGATCGCCAGGAAACACCGCAACGGGGCGGTCGGCGTGGTCCTCGGGCCTACGGTGCTGGCCTTGTGGCGGTGTGAACTGGAGAAAGTGTCGATCGGCCGCCTGCGCGAGTTCATGGCGCACGAACCGGTTTGGCACGAGTTGGATCCATCCGCTATGAAGGCGGCGGCGCGGGCTTAGTGATTCCCGATGTAGCGTCACCCCTTGTGGGTGACGAAAAACACGGAGGCGCCGCCCACAAGGGGCGACGCTACGGAATGCCGGGCCTAACACGAACTCGATGCGGCGGAAGATGCGGAAACCCTGAGCGATGGTTATGAAAGAAAGAACGGAAGTCCCCGCTGGACTGTGGGAAAAGTGCAACGCCTGCGCCGCCATGGTCTATCGAAAAGAAGTGGAAGCAAACCTGGGGGTCTGCCCGGAGTGTGCTTATCACCGGCGCATCGATGCACGGACGCGGGTCAAGCAACTCACCGACCCGGACTCGTTCGAGGAGTTCCTCTCCGACTTGTCCTCGACCGATCCGCTCAAGTTCAAGGATCGTATGCCTTATCGCGAGCGCATCCGTGCCCAGAAGAAAGCGACCGGTGAACACGAAGCGGTGCTCGTGGGCAAGGCCTATATTCGCGGTCGCCCGGTCATTCTGGGGGTTATGAACCCCGCCTTCATCATGGCTTCCATGGGCTCGGTGGTGGGTGAGAAAGTGACCACCGCCATCGAGCGCGCCACCGAAGAGAACCTGCCCTTCGTGATGGTGACCTCCTCGGGTGGGGCCCGCATGCAGGAGGGTATGGTCTCGCTGGTGCAGATGTCCAAGACCTCCGCGGCGCTGGCCAGGTTGGACGACGCCGGCGGTCTGTGCATCATCGTCGCTACGGATCCTACTACCGCGGGCGTCGCCGCCAGCTTCGCCAGCCTCGGTGACGTTATCCTGGCTGAACCCGGCGCCATGATGGGGTTCGCCGGTCCCCGCGTCATCAAGAACACCATCCGTGCCGAGTTGCCCGAGGGCTTCCAGACCGCCGAGTTCATGCTCGAAAAAGGATTCGTCGATCGCATAGTCCCGCGCGCCCAACTGGGCAGAGAGATCGCCCGCATCATCGACTATTGCGGCAAGTAAACGCCTGATACTCCCACACGCGTGTCAAAACCGGGCAACCTGCTGTCTATCTTAGTATGAGTAAGCAAGTTGCTGGCTCGGCAGCCAACTGACGGTACGCAACAGCCTGGGAGGCCGGAGACGTCTGCGAGTCACCAAGACTGCTTGCCAGCCACGGGCTTCAATTGGTATAATGGGCAGGTCGAGTCGCACGAGGCGTCGCTGAATGCCGGTCCCGGGGGATATCAGTCAGCCGAGGCGGTCTCACCACATCCGTAGAAAGAGAGGTATCAATCATGAACACTTCACAGCTTCTTCATCGTTTTAACGTCCCAATATGGACAATCCTGTGCTCAACGGGACTGGTTCTGTTGGCCGCCTTCCCAGCGCTCGGGGAGCAGAAGCATTGGCAGAACAACACGAGTCGCGCCTACGCGTTGACAATCCCGGGAGGGGAGTTCATGACGGCCGCTGCCGGAAAAGTTGAGGCATGGGCCAGCGCCCAATGCGGGTGCGGAACCGACGCGCCTCCCACCAGCAGCGATTCCGGGTACTACATCACGATCACCCGAAACCCGCCGGACCCGCCGAGCGCGGTGACCCAGGACCTTGTCGCCTTCGCCGAGGCCCACGTGGCTCACGCCGACGCCGAGGCCCGGCAATCGATCACTCCGTGGGTCACCATCGACGGGAACACGGCCAACATCGAAGTCTTTGTCCATTCGTATACGAACAAGAAGCGCGAGGACTGCGGCGACGGCCCCAGCAAGGCGGACGCCGGCGTCAAGGCCGTCGTCGATCCGATCGTGATTGGCTCGAACGGTTACACCTCCTACACGGGTCAACAACTGGATCCCTTCTTGCCCGATTTCGACGGCGTGTATCGCTATGTCGACGAAGTGGTGTCCCTACTGGAAGGGACCGGGATGCCCGGCGCCCTATCCGGACCGTCGCCGGACACGGCCCCGGATGGCCTGCGAAAGGTCAATGGCTTTCGGGTAAGCCAGAACGTACGTTCCGGATCAGACGACGACCCCGATAACACCAGTGGCACGTTGGTCTACGATCTCTCCGTCACCGCAGGACCGGACGGAAATCCGGTGGTGACGTGCACGCTGGGCACGGATACCGCCGAGTTTGGATTCTCATTCGATCGGACGGCGGCCCAGATTGAGCAGGATGTCGACGACTACCTTACGGGCACCGGGGAGGGCGACTTGCCGGTGCTGACGGTACGCGTGAGGATGCTCCAGGCCGAAGGGACCATGCCCAACATGACCCTCGTCGCCGTGGACGAACTCGAGTCCTGGCTATGGGGCTCGGGCAATCCGGATGCGATCGACTGGCCGATCAAGTGGTGGCAGGGGCCTGACGTGCTGGGCTCCACACGCCCGAGCAGTCTGCTTCTCCCCTCACCGGTGCGGGCGGATGACTTCGAGTGCACCTCCACGGGGACGATCGATGCGGTTCGATGGTGGGGTACATATGCCGGCGAGCTGTGGTGGCATCGAGTAAACACTGGGTTCACGCTGCCGTTCGTCATTTACTTCTACAATTCTGATGGAACCCCGCACCCGAACAGCTTGCCTGTAACGGGTGAACCCTTGTCGACGCACAACGTAATGGCCAATCGCTTTTTCGTTAATTGGCTACCGACAGGCGACGCGCTGTACGAGTTCCACGCGCGCCTGTGTGTGCCGTTCCAGCAGCAGGCGGGCCTCGAGTACTTCATGTCGATCGCCGATCCGTACCCCGGGTGGGAGTGGCTGGAGGCGACCTGCTCCCTGTTGGATCAGCCGGCGTGGGGCGTCAGTCCCGGCGGCCCGTGGCAGCATGACGGTTTCCCCGATCTCGCCTTCGCCCTCCTGGCCCCGACAGCCGTTCCAGACTTCGATTGCGACGGCGACGTGGACCTGGACGATTACGTCGTCTTCGTCGACTGTTTGGCAGGGCCTGGCGTGCCGCCGACGCCAACTCAACCCGGCGTCACGGAGCAGAATTGCCTCCACGCATTCGACTTCGAGGACGATGGCGACGTGGACCTGGAGGACTTCGGCGGGTTCCAGGAGGCCTTTGGGAACTAGTGCGATTCCCGATTGCAGGCTTTGGCAGCGGCCGACGTCTTCTCGCCGGCCGTCGGCCTGCGGGGACGCAGGCCGCTGCTGAGTGTTTAGGTTGTCAGCCGCATAGGTCGCCGGGGTCGAGGTCGAAGCGCCGGAGCCATTCCTCCGTTTCTTCGGGACGCAGCGGGCCCGGCTTCTCCGGCGGAGGCGGTGGTTCGACTGCGGTGGCGTCTTCGTCCCGAGGAGAAGCGCCCAGTTCACGGGCAAAATCCGCCGATTCGATGCACACGCACCGGCGTCCGCGGGCCACTGACTGAATCGCCCGATCACTGGTGATGACCCGGATTTGGGAAGGAACCGGCGCCCCCTCGATCATCTCCTCGATAACTTCGTCGGCCGAGCGCGAAACGCTGAAGACGACACCGATCTTCGCGGCCAGCATCTGCTGTTCAAGCCCCGGCCTCGGGTGAGGTCCGTCGAAAACTATGGTGAGGTCCACCCCGGTCCGGCGGGCCCACCGCCCCAGGACCTCGCAGAGCTGTTGTCTCCCAACGGGAGGCCCGGGCATGCAAGCGCGAGCAGCGAAGAGCAGATTGTTGCCGTCAATCAGGTACACCGCGGGTCACGAGGCTGCGCTACGACGTTGCAGCGAACACGATACTTGATAAACTCTTCTTGGGGACGTAGCTCAGTCGGCAGAGCAGCGGCCTTTTAAGCCGTTTGTCGTGGGTTCGAGTCCCACCGTCCTCAGTCGAGCACGGGGTTGTCCCGGACGTAGAATGCGGCGCGCCCGGGGGGCATCCGACTACCCTCCACACCTACCGACCGAAAACTCGCACCCACGTCTAATCGCCGGGGAGCGCTCCGGAACTATGGCAACTTGGGCCCGCGTTCCAGCAGTTGTCGCCGCCGTTCCTTTATCCAGGCTTCCTGTTTCGTCTTACGCTCGGCGAATTCCGCGCTCGTGTCCCACTTGACTCTGCACTGCCCCTGCTCATAGATAAGGACCGCGCGTCCCTCGGCCTTCAATCCCGTCGCGACGCGCGCCGAGTAGCCCACCATCACCGAGCCGGCACACGCGCGCAGCGTGCGGATTTCGTCGGTGGACAAGTAGGTGAAGCCTGTGGTGGGCAGCGCTTTCCTATCCGGACCAACTTCGGGCAATCTGAGCGGCAAGCGCCCATCAGCATCCAGCATCGCTTGCAGCGTGCGGCGGAAGGGTTCCAGCCTCGCCATGGCCTTGGTGATGTGATTCGTGTCGCGCTGCCACACGACCGCTACAGCATAAATCCCGCCCACCAGAATGAGCAGTACGGCGCCGGTGAGGATTCGCGCGCGGTGTTTAGCGGCGCGATCCGGACTCACCACGCTCACTCCCGTTGTCTCTCTGCTAGTCGATCGCGTCACGCCGCCCTCTGAGCTTCAAAGCCCCCAGCCTTGCGACCGCGTGCAAACCTTCGAAGGGAAAACTGCGCAACGTGCGTCCGGCACCCGAGATCAGGCCAGAAGGTCGTCATCGTCGAGGGGATCGATCGCCGTCTGTTCGGCACTTGACGCCAGGGCTTCCAAGGCGCTGATGGGATCCGGCGACTCATCGAGGGCAGCCACGCTACCCGAAGCCGACGCGACGGCCTTCTTTGGGGCCGCCTGGGCGCCGCGGCGTTTCAGCTTCGTCCGCACCTGACGGATCTCGCTCGGATCGCCGTCGACTTGCACGGTGAAGACCACCGGGCCGATGATCAGATGGTCACCCGGCGCCAACTTCTCTTCCGCTACGCGCTGGTTGTTGACGTAGGTGCCGTTCGCGCTGTCCTGGTCCTTCACCCGGACGGCAACGTCGTCCACATACACCGCCGAGTGCTTGCGCGAGACCTCGGCCAACGGGATGCGGATGTCACACGCCTCCTTGCGACCGATCACCGTGACGGGCTTGGTCAGGGGGAAGTCCACCCGAGTCCCGTCCTCTCGAAACATTACCAAACGCACGTCCATGGGTCCGCTTCGCTCTGCCTCCACGGCCAAACAGCAAGGGCTGAACCGGCACGTGCGCCCCATCCCACTGCCTCGGGAAGCCTTTCCCACGGGGCGTTGACGGCCACCAGTTCAATCATAACCCAAGACGGGCAAAGGTTCAAACGAAATTGGGAACCCCTTGGCATGGCCTGCCGGCGGCTCTGGGGCTATGCTGGGAACGGCGTCGGGCCGCGGCAGCACGGCCGATATGCCGCCGGTACGGGAACGCGCCTCGAATCGTCCGCGAGCGCCGTCGGCTCGGGCCCTGGACGAAGGCTATGAACATGGTATCTGGGTCATTCCGGAGGCCCGAAATCGGCCCCCGGGGTCTTTATCTGCATATCCCGTTCTGCCAAACGAAATGCGGGTACTGCGATTTTTACTCCGTCGCGGTCTCTGATCTACCCACATTACCCCTGATAAAGGCGGTCGCGCGAGAATTGGCAAACCGTCTGGCCGACGATCCCGGCCCGATAACCACGGTTTTCGTTGGCGGCGGTACCCCGACCGTCCTCGCGACCGCCGAGTTAGCCGAGTTGATGAAGCCACTGAAGATAATCGTGGACCGCAACCGCCCCGCGGAGTTCACCGTTGAAGCCAATCCGGGCACGGTGGACGACTCCAAGCTCGATTTGCTGGCAGAGGCTGGTGTCGACCGCATCTCCATGGGCGCGCAGTCGTTTCACCGGAGCGAGCTGGAGGCCCTGGAGCGGATTCACGCGCCGGACGACATCCCCAAGGGCGTAAAAACCTGTCGCAAACACGGCGTCGTGCGAATCAACCTCGACCTGATATTCGGTATTCCCGGGCAGACGCTGGCGAATTGGCGTGAGTCCCTGCGGCGGACGATCTATCTGGGAGTCGAGCACGTCGCTTGCTACGGTTTAACGTACGAACCGGGCACGCCTCTGACGACCAGGCGCGAGCGCGGGCTGATCGTTCCCTGTGACGATGAGCTGGAAGCCGAGATGTATTTGGCGGCAATGGACGACTTGGAGGCAGCCGGCTACGAACAGTATGAGATCAGTAACTTCGCCAGACCCGGGCAACGCTGCCTACACAACCTGATCTACTGGCGGAATCAGCCGTACATCGGCGTGGGACCTTCGGCGGCCGGCTACCTCGACGGGGTCCGCTACAAGAACGTCTCGAGTATCGAAGGATACGTGCACGCTATTGAGCGGGATGGCCACGCCGTCGTCGAGAGCGAGAAGCTCACCGGTGCGGCGTTAGCGGGCGAGACGGCCATGCTGCGACTGCGGCTCAACGACGGCCTGGTGTTCGACGAGTTTCTCAGGCGAACAGGCATCGACGTGCGCGACGGCTTTGCCAAGTCGATCGCCCGCTATACCGAGAAGGCGTGGCTGACCGTCACCGAACGCGGCATCGCCCTCACCCGCGCCGGCCGGCTGATGGCCGACACCGTCATCGCCGATTTCCTCGCCGAGGTGAGTGCGTCTTCCCGAATAGCTCCCTAATGGTTGACGTGGCGAGGTAGAGGTGCGAGGCATCGTCTTGCAGGGCGACAAAACCGTAGTGCTCGTAGAAAGCCGTGGCTTGATCGCTGATCGCCTCAACCTCTACCGCGTGAATGCCCGCTTCCTCGGAACATCGCCAACTACGATGTAACGCATCCGCGAGAAGGTATCCGCCCAACCCCATCCCCGCGTATCTCGTATCGACCGCCAACCGCCCCAGACGCACTACGGGAACCGGTAGGTCCTTGGGCAACTTTTTCCGTGCCATATCCGGCAAAGTCGCCGGCTGGATCGAACCGTTGGAAAGCGCGTAGTAGCCCAAGACATCCTGTTGACCTACCGGAACGACGACATAGGTTCTGCCGATGTTCCGGGCTTCATATTGTCGGGCATACTTCTGCAGGTATTCATCAAGCGCTGGAACTCCGCAGGAAAACGCTTTTCGTTTATGGTCTTTTCGGATCGGTTCAAGGACCCGCGAAGGCGGCGATTCACCCACGGCGCTGGTACCTCCTGACCGCCTTCTTCAGCGCGGCGTTTGGCCTGGCACTTCGGTCAAGCATCCGCATGAAGATCTCCGTGTCGCGGGAGGACAGCTCCCTTATCGTGTTTTCATGGATGATTTCCTTAGACCGCCCCACCAGAATCGAGATGGCAAAGTCAGTGATGGTCAAGCCACTGTCCCTCGCCGCCTGTACGATCAGTCGCTTGTGCTCCTCGTTGACCCGGAAACTCAGTCTGCGCTTGCCTTTGGGCGGTGTTCTTACTGGCATCATCTTCACTCCACTACGCGGTCAGGAAGCTCCTCATCCACCTTACTATACCACGTTGTGCGGCAAATTGCCACCCATTGTTGAAGATTCGAGGGAGAAGGCATATACGCGCCGATAACGCTGCGGTTCGTGCCTTCTCCGTCTTCAATTCCTTCCGCCCGGGCACACGGGTCACTTAACTTCGAAGCGCAGCGAAACCATCGTCGCCGCTTCGCCGGGCTGGGTGGTCGTCGCGCCGATCGGAGGCCCGATCTCTACCCACAGCGTCAACTCATCGTGCTTCTCAGGATCGTAGGGGAACACCACAAACCCCGTCGCGATGCCCTGGGGGACGATGGTTTGCGATTCGAGCAATTGCGCCAGGAACCGGGCCGTCTCGCGCTGCTCGTAATAGGGATCGTAATCGTAAGGGCCCCAACCCCAACCGAAACCCCCGGACGAGACATAGACCCGGTGCCGGGGATAGTATCGACGGTAGTGGCGCGAGTGGCGGACGTATCGGCGGTAGGCAACCAGGACGGTCCGGCGCGGACTCTTGGTGGCGGACGCCGAAAAGGCCCGCCACAGCTTTTCCGGGGGGATCACCCCGCGAATGCGGCCGAAGCTATCTTCCAGCGTTACACCGTCGAGGTCGAAGTGCACGGCGCTCTCGCCAAGATTGGCGATTTGGAGCAGGAACGCGATGGGTCCGTGCTTGCTCGCCCACGGAACCGGAACCCAGGTCGCGGAGATCTCGAACTGCGGCGTGTTCACCGTCGCGGTGCGATGCTTGTTGGAGACGAGCTGCGTGCCCGTCTCCACGGCGCGGACGTGCCGCCCGCAGCCGCTCAGGATGACCCGAGCACCGCCCGCAAGTGCCGGCAAGACTTTGAGTGATGTATGGCGGCGGAATCGCATTGCAAGACATTGTATGCCTGTACTGCGGGGTTTGGCAAAGCTTCGACGCGGTGGGTGATCGGGGCGTAGGAGGCTTGCTGTCGGGGCCGGTTCCGTGATAAGGTGATATGTCGTGTTTTGGGAGATCGTTGTGTAGCGGCCGGCGTCTCGCCGGCCGTGGAAAGCAACGATGGTCTGTGTTCAAACGGCCGGCGGGAACGCCGGTCGCTACCAGGAGAGCTTATGCCATGTCGTCTACCTCAGCCGGTACAAGCAGGCCAGCCGCGCTGCCCAAAAGCGCGCATACCCCCACTCCGTACGACGGGCCGTCCCGCGACGAGGTGTTGGCCCTCCGCCGCGAGTACCTTACGCCGGCCCTGCTGACTTATTACAAGGAACCGCTCAACATCGTCGAGGGGCACATGCAGTACCTCTGGGACGACACCGGCAAACAGTACCTTGACGCCATCGCCGGCATCGTGACCGTCTCCGTCGGCCATTGCCATCCCAAGATCACCGAGCGCATCTGCACGCAGGTGGGCAAGCTCTGTCACACCACGACGATCTACCTGCACCCCAACATCGGCCGATACGGCAAGCTGCTGGCCGAACACTTCCCCGAAGGCAGCGGCTTGTCCTGCACCTACTTCACCAACTCCGGTTCAGAGGCCAACGATATTGCCGTGCTCATGGCGCGGTTGCACACCGGCAACTTCGAGATCATCTCGCTGCGCAACGGTTATCACGGCGGAACGCCGTCAGCCATGGCCCTGACCGCCCACGGCACCTGGAAGTACCCGGTGCCCCACGCATTCGGAGTCAAGCACGCTACGCCGGGTTATTGCTACCGCTGCCCACTGGGGCTGGAGTATCCGGCGTGCGACATGAAGTGCGCGACCGGGTTCGAAGAGATGATCCGCTACGAAACCTCTGGGCAGGTCGCCGGCTTCATCAGCGAACCGATCCAGGGCGTGGGCGGGGTGGTCGATCCGCCGCCGGAGTACTTCAAGATCGTGTACGATATCGTTCGCAAATACGGTGGGCTGTGCATCGCCGACGAGGTGCAGACCGGTTTCGGGCGTACCGGGACGCACTTCTGGGGCTTTGAAAACTGGGGCGT
>JAUWNF010000428.1 GCA_030612785.1 Phycisphaerales bacterium | reverse complement strand
GCGAGAAGAATTGACCAAGATCAACCGTTCGCTCGATATCAAGCTGGGCGAGCTGGCCGAGATCAACGTCGCCCTCTTCGAAAGCAATAAACTCAAGACGGACTTCATCGGCAACGTCAGTCACGAACTGCGCACACCGTTGGTGTCGATCATCGGTTTCGCCGAGTTGCTGGCCGACGCGACCGAAGACCCCCCCGAGGACAAGTCGCGGATGAAGCGTTACGCGCAGAACATCCTGACCAGCGCGCGCATGCTGCTGGACATCATCAACGATCTGCTGGACCTGGCCAAGCTCGAAGCGGGCAAGATGGAGCTGCACCTTTCGGAATTCGACCTCGGCGATACGTGTGAGGCCGTCGTCGAATTCCACCGGCCGATCGCCGACAAGAAGAACCTCAGCTTGGACTGGGCACTCGACGGAGCTATCCCCAAACTCAACTCCGACGCGGGGAAGATCAAGCAGGTTCTCTACAATCTGGTGAGTAACGCCATCAAGTTCACCCCGGCCGGGGGGACGGTGCGCATCACCGCCGCCGTCGTCGAGGAGGACCGCGTGCGCTTGAGCGTTTCGGATACCGGTCCGGGCATCGCCGAGGAAGCGCAGGGACGGGTTTTCGAGAAGTTCCACCAGTTGGACGCGTCAGTCACCCGCGAGCACGGCGGCGCCGGGTTGGGACTGGCCATCACTAAGGAGTTGGTCCAAATGCTCGGCGGGGAGATCGCTTTGCAAAGCGCAGAGGGTAAGGGGAGCACGTTCAGCGTTACGCTCCCTCGGGTGGCTCCACGCCGGGAGGTCGCCGCACCGCTGGTATGGTTGACCGAGTGATCACGTGCCGCGCGTCGACCGCGGGTGTCAACTTCGTCGGTCGATCCCTTCGGGAGGGTCAGGAGATGTCCAGCCCCTTCAACCGGGCCACTTCCGCCACATCCTTGTCCCCGCGCCCGGAACAGTTGATTACGATGACCTGGTCGGGGGACATGCGGGGCGCGACCGCCATAACGTGCGCCACCGCGTGGGCACTCTCCAGAGCCGGGGTAATACCTTCCATCTTGCTCAGCAACATGAACGCGTCGAGGGCCTCGCGATCGGTGACTGACACATACTTGGCACGTCCCGTGTCGCGCCAGTAAGCATGCTCCGGCCCCACGCCGGGGTAGTCCAACCCGGCGGACACCGAGTGCACCGGATGGGTCTGGCCGTCGTCGTCCTGCAACACGTACGTGTTCATGCCGTGCAGCACGCCGGGGCGCCCGTGCACCAGGGTGGCGGCGTGGGCGCCCACCTCGGGCCCCCGGCCTCCCGCTTCCACGCCGACCAGAGCAACCTCGGGGTCCTCGATGAACGGCGTGAAGATGCCCGCCGCGTTGCTGCCCCCACCGACGCAGGCCACCACCAAGTCGGGCAGTCGCCCTTCGGCGGCGAGCACCTGCGCCCGGGTCTCGCGCCCGATGACCGTCTGGAAATCCCGCACAATCATTGGAAAGGGGTGCGGCCCCATTACGCTGCCGATAACGTAGTGGGTGTCCTCGACACTGCCCAGCCAGTCGCGCAGGGCGGCGTTGATGGCGTCCTTGAGCGTCTTCTGCCCCGTTTCCACGGGAACCACCGTGGCCCCCAACAGCTCCATACGAAACACGTTGAGACGCTGCCGGCGGATGTCCTCCGCCCCCATGTACACGGTGCACTCGACCCCGAAGCGGGCGGCCGCCGTCGCCGTGGCGACCCCGTGCTGCCCGGCGCCGGTCTCCGCGATCACCCGTCCTTTGCCCATGCGCAAGGTGAGCAAGAGTTGCCCGAGGGTGTTGTTGATCTTGTGGGCCCCGGTGTGGTTGAGGTCTTCGCGCTTGAGATAGACCTTCGCCCCGCCGAGGTGCGCGGTCAGCCGCTCCGCGAAGTAGAGCCCGCTGGGGCGCCCGGCGTATTCACGATAATGACGGTCGAGTTCCGCCCAAAACGCCGGATCGTCGCGAACTTGGCCGTAGGCCTCTTCCAGGCGGTGCACCGCCACCATCAGCATTTCGGGCATGTACTGGCCGCCGTATGCGCCGAACCGCCCGCGCTCGTCGGGGAGTTCTCGTTGGTGTGACCGTGGCGTGACACCAGACACGGTGCTCAACTCCTTGACTCAGCACTCAGCACTCAGCACTCAGCACTTATGACTGTCCTGGCTGCTTCTTGAACCGCTTCCAGCAGACGTTCGTATTGTGCATCGGAACCTTCGTCAACCGTCTGGAGGCTGATCAGACGTTCACGGCACTCCAGGGCGGCCGGGAAAGCCAGCGAGTCGAACCACGAGCGCAAGCTGCCTCTCGAGTCCTCGACCAGCCGGTCCCTCTCCGGCGCAGGGGACCCCTTGCCGCTGCCCAGTGGCGGAAAGCAAAAACCCAGCCGCTCATCCGGCAATTGCGGGTGCCGTAGCGCCATCTCGCCGACCGCACGTTCGAGTTCCACGGTCGCCACCGTCCACTGGTACGTGCACCGGTCGATACCGAAGCCGCGCTCGTATCGATAGCGGAAACAGTATACCGGCCCCGACCGTGTGGAGCCGGAAACAATATCGAACAGACCCCGATTGTGACCTTGCTGCGAAAGCTCCAACCCACGGAACCGTTCGCGCAAGCCGTGCGAATCCACGGGCGTGTAGCTGAGATGCAGGCGTCTGGCCAGACGGGCCAAGCGCCCACGGGCCCGCTCGCGCCGCCAGATGAACAGCAGTAGCCCGGCAGCAAACACACCGAGGATACCGATGGTCAGCGTTTGCGAAGCCGCTGAAAGAATCGTGAATCTCCCACCTGTGCGCCCGAACGCGTCCGTAACCGACTGCCGATTTAATCCGTAGCGTCGCCCCTGGTGGGCGGCGTAGCCTCGTTTTTCGTCACCCACAAGGGTCGTCACCCACAAGGGGTAACATTAGGGACCGCAAGCCACACGTCACTGCCCCACGATGCCCAGTTCCGCCGCGCTCTTGACCAATTCCCGATATAACGTGTCGAGCCCGTCGGGGACCACGCGTGTATCGCCCAGGACCGCCATGTAGTTCGTATCACCTACCCAGCGCGGGACCACGTGGATGTGGAGGTGGTCGGGGAGCCCCGCCCCGGCGCAGTGGCCAAGGTTGGTCCCCACGTTAAAGCCCTGTGCCCGAACAGTTTCGCGCAGCAAACGGATGCCCTGTCTGGTCAGAACTTGCATTTCCAGCAATTCCTCATCGCTGAGCCGGTCGTAGTCCGCCTGGTGAGCTGCCGTGGCAATCAGCAGATGCCCGTTCGTGTAGGGAAAGCGGTTCATCACCACAAAGGCGTTACTGCCGCGCCAGACGACGTGGTTTTCGGCGTCCTGCCGGGGGTGGGCCCAATAGTGGCACAGAAAACAGCCATTGTCCTTCTGCTCCTCCTCCAGACTACGGATGAATTCCATGCGCCAGGGCGCCCAAAGGTTCTTGTTGACGTCGGCCATCGGCAGGGCTCCCGCAAAACAATGCAGTCTATCGGTCGGTCGCCAGCGCAACAAGTCTTCCGCAACGGAGGGGTGGCACGGACAAGCGGAGCCGCCGAAGGCGGTGACGCTTGTCCGTGGCGAACACCCGGTGAGCTTTGACACGGACTCTGGGTTGTTCCTCCCTTGGGTCGGATCGATCCAGAGTCCGTGCCACCCAATTCCACCAACCGTGCCGACGCCCACCGCCGGCGCCGGGTGCGTTGCAATGCGAGTTGATCGGGCTAGACTATACCCATCATGAGCAACCTGAACGGCAACGAAAGACCGGTACGGATCAACGGTGATGCCTTGCGAGGTAGCGGTCGGCGTCCACGCCGGCCGTTCGGCCGGCGCCCCGCCGGCCGCGGCCACCGGAGGGCCGGGGCGA
>JAUWNF010000667.1 GCA_030612785.1 Phycisphaerales bacterium | reverse complement strand
CCGCCCGATACGGGTGGTCGGCTGCCCAGGCGGAATACCTACCCCGAAGCTTCTTGGCGGGCTCGTTTAGCAACCTCGATGACTATTTCCAATTGGAGAAAACGATCGCGACCGGGACCGTCGGCATTCAGCTTGACCTGTACACCGGCGGTCGGCGGCCGGCCGAGGCCCGGGCGGCCCGGGCGCGCACCCGCCGGGCACTGGAGGCGGGCCGGCAAGTCTGCGACGGCATCGCGTTTCAGGTGAAGGAGGCGTACCTGTCGATTAACGAATCGCGGGAGCGAATCGCACTGTCAACCAGCGCCGTGGCGCAGGCGGAGGAGAACCTCCGACTGATCAACAACAAGTACGCCCAGACAGCCGCTACCCCCACCGACGTCGTGGACGCCGAGACACTTGTAACCCGCTCGCAGCAGAACTATCACGCCAGCGTGTACGACTACTTAGTGGCGCTGGCCCGGCTGGAGTATGCCGTCGGAACGCCTGTAGTTGAAGGGGAGTCGTCGGTGCCCTCCGGGGCCGAAACGGCAATCCCAGGCCACTCGGGAGCTTCCACCACAAACACCCCAGACCAGGAGGATTAGGCGTATGGCAGAGGAAGCCTCGAACAAACTTCAGAAACGCGCATGGCCGTGGAAACGAATCATTCAGGTGGTGCTCCTGGTTGCCGCTCTCGTGGTGCTCGTACCGTTTGGCACGCGTTGGCTGCATTATCGTTTCACGCACTCGATCACCGACAACGCGTTCGTCAAATCCGACTTGGTTAACGTCGCTCCGCTGGTTGCCGGTCACATCGCGGAGATGCTCGTAGACGACGGCGATGCGGTGCAGACTGGCCAGCTTCTTGCGCGGAGCGACGAAACCGACTATCGCCGGCAGGTTGAACTCGCGCAGGCCGGCGTGGAAGTGGTCGTCAGAGACCGTGCGAAGGCCGTCGTCATTGCTGAGCGCTCGGCAAGAGGACTCGATGTGAAGATCGCGATCGCCGAGCGGGACCTAGCGATTGCCGAGGACGGTTACCAGAAAGCCCAGAATGCCCTGGAATTGACCACACGAAACATCGAGGAAGGCATCAGGGCTGCAACAGACGGGGTGAGGTCCGCCCAAGCCACCCTGGACAAAGCCAAGCAGGATTACGATCGATTCACAAAGCTGTTCGAGGAAGAATCCGTACCTAAGTCGAAACTTGACGCTGCCACCATGGCGTACAAAACCACTCAGGCCAACCTGGAGATCGCGATGGCGAAGTTGGCGCAGGCCGAAGCTGCCCGCAGTCGAATCGAGATTGCCGGGCATGACTTGCAGTCGGCAGAGCACGGGGTTGAGAGGGCACGCAAGTCGCTCGAACTGGTCCGGCTGGGGCATCTGGAGGTCGAAGAGGATGAAAAGAACGTCGAGCTGTTGGCCGCTTAGGTCGAGGCGGCGCGCAAGGCGCTCGACGTGGCCGAGACGAATCTTGAACACACACGCATCCTGGCACCGTTTGACGGCGTGGTGGCCAAGAAGTTTCTGAACGCAGGCGACTTCGTTTCGCCGGGCTATCCGGTCGTGAGCATCTACGATCCGGAGAATCTCTATGTCACTGCCAACCTGGAGGAGACCAAGCTCGAAGGGGTGGCCGTCGGCAATGGCGTTGACCTGGACGCGGATGCGTTCAACCCGCGCTTCCGCGGCAAGGTCATCAAGATCGGCAAGGCGACGGGAGCGAACTTCGCCCTCATTCCCCGGGACAATTCCGCCGGCGAGTTCACCAAGGTCGTCCAGCGCGTCCCCATCAAGATCGCGATCGAGAGAGACGACCGCTGGTCTAAGCTCAGGCCGGGGCTGTCCGTCACCGTCGGCATCGAGCATAGCGAGGGCGAATGATGGCCGACGAGCCGCAGTACCCCCGAGTTCTCGGCATCCAGTACAAGTGGGTGGCGGCCGTCATCGTCATGATCGGCACGTTCATGACGCTGCTCGACACGACCATCGTCAATATCACCCTGCCGAAGATGCTGGCCGAACTCAACACGGACACCTTCGGCGTTCAATGGGTTGTCATCACCTACCTGATCGGGGCGGCCATC
>JAUWNF010000161.1 GCA_030612785.1 Phycisphaerales bacterium | reverse complement strand
CGGGGCGTGGCCAGCGGAATGTCAACAGACGAGGTTCTGAAGGCCTATCCCGACTTAGAAGCAGAAGATATCGTCGCAGCGCTGCGTTACGCGGCGGAGTTGGCTGAGGACCGCGTGATTCCGCGGATGCAAGCCGGGACGTGACTGGTGCCAGAACCTGTTCCGAGGTCTGGCTGATAGCTGATAGCTTCTTATGACTGTTTCATTCGCGACATTTGAGCGGCTCAAGAGCAAGGGCGTCGCTTCCTACAAGAAGGGCGACTACCTGGCGGCCAAGACGTATCTCGTCGAGGCGGCGGAGTGCATGGTCGAACTGGCCGAGAGTGCCAAGACGCCCGAGGCCCGCCGCCAGCACGAGGAAATCGCCAGCGAACTGATCGATCTGGCCAAGGACTGCGATCAGCTCAAGAAGAGCGGCAAGAGGCCCCGCGTCCGGGTCCACGAGAAGGCCGACGAAAACGGCGGGGCCGACGTCTCCGACTGGATCGTCCGCGACAAGCCCGACATCGGCTTCGACGACATCGCCGGGCTGGACGACGTCAAGGAGGAAATCCGCCTCAAGATGATCTACCCGTTCACCCACCCGGAACTCGCCCGGCGCTATGGGATCAACGTGGGCGGGGGGATTCTGCTCTACGGTCCGCCGGGCACGGGCAAGACCATGATGGCCAAGGCCATCGCCAAGGAGATCGACGCGCCCTTCTTCGTCATCAGCCCGGCCCAGGTGATGAGCAAGTGGGTGGGCGAGGCCGAGCAGAACATCCGCAAGCTGTTCGAGGCCGCCAAGGCCGAACCGCAGGCGGTCATCTTCATCGACGAGATCGAAGCCCTGGTGCCGCGGCGGAAGTCGGACAGCTCGACGGTGATGGCCCGGGTGGTGCCGCAGATTCTACAGGAGTTGGAAGGCTTCGATCGCAAGGGCAATCGGGCGCTGCTGCTGGTCGGGGCCACCAACAAGCCGTGGATGCTCGACGAGGCGATCCTGCGTCCGGGGCGGTTCGACGCCCGGGTGCACATCGAGTTGCCGGACGCGCCGGCGCGCTTCAAGCTGCTGGAGATCCACCTGGGTGACCGCCCGGTGGCTGACGACGTCGATTTCGGCGCGCTGTGCGATCGCCTGGAGGGCTACAGTGGGGCCGACATCAGGAACATCGTGCAACAGGCTGCGGCGATCCCGTTCATGGAGGGCGTCGCCGGGCGCGAGCCGCGCCAGATCTCGATGAAGGACTTGACGAGCGTGCTCGAGGCGACCCGGCCCTCAGTGAGGACTGCGGACCTCGCGCGGTACGAGAAGTTTGAGGAAACGGGAAAGTGAGCGGATAATGCGTCGCCCAAGCAAGAAGCCCCTCAATGTAGCGTCACCCCTTGTGGGTGACGAGGACTTTGTGGGCAAGGAAAACCTTGTGGGTGACGAGGACTATGTGAGTGACGAAAGATGAGGGTGCGCCGCCCATAAAGGGCGACGCTACAAAATGATGAGTCCCAGCAAGTTCGATCTCGACGGTTTTTTCAGCGAAGTTGACGCCATCGCCGTGGTTGCGCCGGCGTCCGACCTGTTCAGTCTGCTGTCGCGCACGCTGAAGCTGCCACCAAACGGTACCGCGCTGGTGACGCGAGAGGCGGGCGACCGGGCACTGATCGCGCCCGGCGGCGAGCTCGCGGGCGACGACGTTACCGAGGTCATGTTCATTCGCACCTCCCCGCTGGAGCTGTCCTTCCAGCACACCAGGCTGACGACCTCGGACGATTACCTGTGCCAGGTAAACGTCACTTGTCCCGTTTGCGTCGTCCAGGAGCGCAGCGAGGCCGAGTCGTTCCGCAAGACCGTCCTGGGTAGCCGGCGGGTCGTGCGCCTGCCCGCCATTGCCCAACACTTGGAGGCCGCCGTCGGGCACGCGTTGGCGGCACTGGCGGAAGCACACCAGGTCGAGGACCTGGTCGACGGCAAGTGTCGCGACCAGGCCGTTCGGGCGCTCCGTGACGCTCTCGTGACCCCCTGTTTTCAAGCCGGCCTGTCACTGGTGGGGAGTATCACCGTGACGTTCGAGTCGGAAGGACTCCGCGAGGTGCGTGCCAAAGAGGCGTTGACCGCCCGGCGGATGGACGAGCACGCCGCTCAGCAGCACCTCAACGCCGCTCTGTCGGACGCCCGGACGAAACATCTGGGCGAGCTTGAGTCGACCCTGAAGCGGCTGAAGCGGTTGGCCGCCGAATCGCCTGATGCCGCCTTGCCCGACCTGCTGCATACGTTTAAGGAATCCGAACGGGCCAAACTTTATGAAGCGTTATTTGAATCGCAGGCGCTTCCGCCGGCCACCCGCTGGTTGGTGGTAGCCAGTGGGCAGGAGTTGCTGTTTTTCGCTCCCGAATCGCTCGGCGCCCCGACCCGGCGGGTGCCGCTCGAAGGTGCGATCGGTTCGCTGCGCTCCGTCCAAACCGCGACCGACCCCGACGGGGAGCACCTCTTGCTCGCCGGGGCCTCCCGCGGGGTGTACGAACTTGGTGCGGACAGTTCCGCGGCGGCGACGACCTATACGACCGCGGCGCCCGACCAAGTGCGGGGGGGAGTCAACTCGGTGGCACTGTGCGGCGAGACACTGTACGCCACACACTCGGAACTGGGCCTGCTGCGCTGGAGCCGCGGGCAGCCGGAATCCTGCACGGCTTGCTGCGCGGACCTGACCGGCGAGGCCAAGGCGGTACGCAACGTGCACGTGGCGGGCGGGCGTGTCGTCTTCAGCGTGGACGACCGCATCGTTTCGTTCGCGCCCGACAACGAAAACGATCGGCGGATTCACACCGGCAGCACGTCGGTGATTACTGCGGTGTTGGTCAATGAGGGCGACGTGTTTGCCGGCAACGCCGACGGGCAAATCCTGCACTGGCCCGAAGGTGAAACCACGGCCCCGCGCGTGTTGCACGGCGGCAGCCGCCGCCCGGCGGAGACCGTCGCGTTGCTGACCACTGGCGGCGTCGCCCGGTTGGTCTACACGGACACGACGTTGGCGGTGTTCGCGCGCGTGCTCGGCGACACCTTTACCTGCCGTTACGAAGCGGGCGGACAGACCCTGCGCCGCGTCGAAGTCGCACCCGACTTGATCGTCGGCACCAACGACGCGCGTGACCGTCTGCTCATCTGGCGTCCAAACCAGACCGCTCAACCGCTCGCCAGCATCCACGTCGCACGCCTTACCAACCACAGCATCCAGGACGTAACCTTGGTACCGCTGAA
The DNA here is from genome assembly GCA_030612785.1 of Phycisphaerales bacterium. Lineage (GTDB taxonomy): Bacteria > Planctomycetota > Phycisphaerae > UBA1845 > UBA1845 > JAAEQG01. The sequence goes on along the minus strand of JAUWNF010000161.1, from coordinate 4,077 downwards.
GGCGTAGCTGAAGGAATCAGAAACGCGACCGTAAGGTAAGCGCTCGACGAAGGACGTGTCGGCGGCAGGCGTACTTGAAACGGATGTTCCCCCTTGCCTCAATGGTTTAGCGATGATCTAACCTCTTGTGAATCAAGGCTTTTTGCGACGTTCGGGGAGTTTCTTCTTAGGGGTTACAACTACTCCTTTGCTGGGAAGCGCTTCCGGCAAACTGATCCGGGTTGCGACGCAACACATAGCGAACCCCGTCATGAGTCGTCACCTCGGTCAGCCGAACGGCCGACAGCCGTGGGTGGGCCGGCTACATTGCCGGGCGGCGGTCGGTCAGGCACAGGTCGACCAGTTGCTCCAGGTCGGCGGTGCCTACGCACATGACCTTGTCCGCCCCACCCCAGTAGATCTTGACCGTGCCGTCGTCCTCGGCCACCGCGCCGCAGGTGAAGACCACGTTATGAACGTAGCCGACCACCTCCCACGGGTCCTCCGGCTGCAAGATCCACCGGTCGCAGACGCCCAGCACGTTGGCGGGGTCGTTCAGATCGTGAAGCGCCACCCCCAACCGATAGACCGCACCGTCCATAGTGGGGTACACGCCGTGGTAGATGTGCAGCCAGCCGCGGGGCGTGCGGATCGGCGTCGCCCCGGGCCCGATTTTCATCTCGTCCCAATGGTACTGCACCGGTTTCATCACCACCCGCGAATTGCCCCAGTGAATCAGGTCCGGTGAGTAGCTCATCCAAATCGACCAGGGCGATATCTCGCTGTGGGGCCGATCGAGACGGGCATAGCGGCCGTCGAACTTCTGCGGAAAGATGACCACGTTGCGCAGGTCGGCCTGGGTGATCAGGGCGATGCGTTCGAGGGAAACGAAGTCGCGAGTGCGAGCCAGCCCGATCCGCACGCCGTGCGGGGAGTACGCGCTGTACGTGATCAGGTATTCGCCGTCCAGACAGCAGATCCGCGGATCCTCGACGCCGAAGGCCTCATATTCGGCGAAGACCCCCTCACCCGCCGGTACCATAAACGGTTCGGGCCGGGCCACGAAATGGAATCCGTCGTCGCTGTCAGCCAGCCCCAGGATGCAACGCCCGTTGTCCCGATGGGATCGGAACAGCATGATGTACCTGCCGTTATGCTTGGTCACTCCGGCGTTGTGAACGGTCTGCACCGGGTAAGGGATGTCAGCCGCCGTGAGGATCGGGTTGCCTTCGTACCGTCGGACGATCGGTTCCGGCATCGTGAGTGTCTCCTCCCGCCGAGAACGGCGTCAGCCCTCCCCGCAGTCTGCGTATCATGCCCAGGTTTTTATCTCCTGTCCATCGTGCAACTGCCTCGACTTTCCGATAAGCGGGCAGTAGACTGCCGCCGTTTCGGCGGACATCGATACCGGGAATGAGACATGCAGGCACCGATAGTCATGATTTCCAGTTACCCGCCCCGCCTTTGCGGGATCGCCACCTTCTGCGAGGAGGCCAGGGAGTTCATCCAAAAGTCGAACCCCCATCGCGAGGTGCTGGTCATCAGCCACACCGACGGAGAGGGCGAGGGGGTCTTCCCGATCCTCGACATGCAGCGGCGCGACTGGATGAAACCGGTAGTGGCGAAGGTCAGGGAGCTGGACCCCTACGCGGTGCATATCCAGCACGAATACGGATTGTATGAGTATCGCGATGCGCGCGGCGTCGGGGACAGCAACGCGGGGTTCCTGAATCTGCTGGACCAACTCAACGACTGGCCGACCATCGTCGAGCCCCATACGGTGCACGGGCGCCTGCGGAATGTTGAGGCGGAGTTCATTTACAAGATGGCCGAGTCGGCCGACGTGGTGCTGTTCAAATGCCACTACCAGAAGTGGCGCCTGAGCTGGACCTTCGGCCGGCGTAATTGGAACACGCCGAGCAACATCATGATCGTGCCCCACGGGGCGCGCAGCGACTACCGCTGGGGCATCCACGAGATTCCCAGGCTGCGTAAGGAACTGGGGCTTAACGGGGCAAACCGTTTATCCAGGCATCTTGTCGGGTTGGTAGGCTGGATTCAAGACAACAAGCGCTGGGACATCCTTACCTCGATGTGGGAACGAATCCACGGCGAGATCCTGGAAAGAAGTGGCGTGGACTGGGACCTGCTCGCCGCGGGCACTATGCGCGACCCGAACCATAAAGACGACTACGAGAAGTACGTCAGCTCCATCGAGGTTCTGCGTGACAAGGGTCTCGCCCACTTCTACGAATTCATTCCCCGCGGGGAACTTTACTACAAGGTTATGGCGGTCTGCGATTTCATCGTCCTGCCCTCGGTGGACGAGACCCAGTCCGGGACCCTGGCCCGTATAATCTCACTCAACAAGCCGTATATCACTTCGGCCCCCATGGAAGGTCTGACCGCCCAAACCCTCGAAAGCGAGGGCGGCCTGCTGTTCACCACCAAGGAAATGCTCGCCCGGCACGTCGTTCACTTGGCCTGCGACGAAGGTCTGCGCATGCAACTGGGCACCAACCTGCGACGATACCTCGATGAGGTCGTCTCCTGGGAGATCGTTGCCCGTCAGTACGATCAGGCCTACGAACTCGCCAACCACGCCCGCAAGGTGCCCGGCAGGCGCGTCGAAATCCCCGAAGAATTCTGAGCGTTCTGGCAGACTACATCGGTCGGGCGCGGATCAGGCCGACGTCGGCCCAATTGAACCGGTCCTGGATCGAGGCGTTCTCGCCGAACAGGACCCGCAGTTCAATTCGAGCGGCGCCGCCAACGTCGATGCGGACCGGTCCCCACAGTCTACCGGCCGCTACGTGCTCCTGGCGGTGGCGCACTTGGCCATCGACGCGGATTTCGGCGATTGCGTCGGCCAGTCCCGGCGGCCCAGAGGCCAAATCATCGATGCCGAAGTGGGCCACGAACCAACTGTACTTGCCGCCGAGGTCGTACATTAAAGAGGATTCGCTGTGGACGCCGATGCCGTGCTGGAACGTACGGTGCGCGATGCGCAGCGGACCACCGAGCACATTAGCATCCTTAACGTAAGGCCAATCCAGCGACAGCATCGGCGTGTGCTGGATACTGATGGGCTCGAGGTCGCTTATCCAAACCCAGCGTCCGCCGGTGAGGTCGACCCGCGTGACCCGCTCCAACCCCACCGTGTGTCGTGCGTTGTCGAACAGGGTGAGCGTGAGTTCGCCACCGGTGCAGTTCAAGTCGTAGGTGGTCAGGCGCGACCCGTCCACGAACGTTACGGCTGCGCGAAGCCCGGAGCGCTGCGGAGGCGCCTCGGACACCAGTTCAACGACGGCGATCTGCGCGTGCGGCACGATCATCGCGACTCCCTCGGACTCGAAGGTTACCCCGCGCTTGCCGATGGCCAACAGGATGCCGTGGGCAACGTCACCATTCGCCAGCAAAAGGCGGTCATCGGGAGAACCGGCGAGTGCCGAGTTCTGAGTGCGGCGTGAGAGGGGAGAGCGGATTGGGTTGACCCAACGGTTGAGGAACGGTAGTGGGACTTCGAGCGTTCCGAGAATCGCGGTGTCAAACAGAACGGTTTCTTCGTCGGGGTCTGGCTCCGCGCCGTTTGGGGACCGTACAGGTTCGCCGAAGAGCCTGTCGCCCCCGAGCAAGCGCACTTCCACCGGGCCACGCCGCCCGCGTGACGAATCGGTCTGCGCCCGCGCGTGGGTTACGACGAGTTGCACAACTTCGTCGGCTGGCACGGTAGTGACCACGGTATCGCCGGGCACTTCCAACTTCAGCCCTTCGGTCAGAGAAAACGCCCGCAAGCGACCGGGCACCGCTGCGTCGGCTATGGTCGTGACGATGACCTCCTCGGCGTCAGCCCGGGGCGTAGGATCGGCAGCGGCGGCGGCGTGTGTCGCGAACAGCACAACGCTGAGCCACAACCATGCAAGCCGCCCGCTCCGCACAGATTCCGGGTGTAGTGCCGTCTTCGGTCCAGTGGTCTCGTAGCGGCCTGCGTCCCGCAGGCCGCACGGCCGGCGGGGCCGCCGGCCGCGACACCCAGGACGGCAGTCTCCGACCCAAAACGGCCCGAGCCCGGCGCGCGCAGGCGGCGCGCTTTCGGGG
>JAUWNF010000548.1 GCA_030612785.1 Phycisphaerales bacterium | reverse complement strand
TCGCCCGGTGTGGACTCCAGAAGGGAGGCCGGAAGAGGCGCTGTCCGAAGCCGGTTTGACGACGGATCGAACGGCATTCGGAGCCGCGTCGAAGATTAGCTGACGCGGTGTTGAACTAGGCAAACTGTGAGGCTCCGTAACACCTGTGAGGGTGTGTGCGGAGTTTGTTTGCGCTGGGGGTTTTGCTCATTTCATGTCGCGTTTTCTCATTTCAACTGTCGCGTATCACCCGATACCGGTGTCTCGACCTTGGACCTTGGACTTTGGACCAATGAGCAAGCGGGGCCCGGCAGCGGAGAAATGTCGGACTCAACGCATTTCCCCAGCCAGGACCCCGCCCGGCGCGTTCTTCGTCCACAACCCGCCCCGTTAGGTGTCATCCGCTGACATTATTCTGCGCGTCAAGTGTCCGCAAAGGGGAGGGTTATGGGACAGTTGCCCGTCGCCTGTGGGCGACCGAGGAGTCTGCTACCCCCGGCGGAGCCTCATCGGCCCGGTGAAGTGGAGTGGTTTGCCCGGCGCGTCGATAATTCACGCATGGGTCCGCAGACCGACACGACAGTCTCCCGCACCGCGTTCATCGCCACGCTCAGCCGTCTCTGCCGGTTGACCGCCAGCTTCCGGCGCGAGACCGAACGCCGCGCCACCTGCCGATTTCACGTGGAGGAGGATGCGATACCGACCACGGTTCGAGACGGAACGTTTGTCGCCCACGGATCGCTGGTCAATGTCTCCAGCAGCGGGGCGCAGATTGCGACGCACCAGCCCGTCGGCCCGTCGACGGAAGTCGAACTGCTCTTCTCGGTGGGGGCGGAGACGTACCGCCACGTAGCCCGGGTGGTGCGCAGCCAGCCGATCCACGGGCGACATTTACTCACCGTGCGCTTCAAACCGGACCCGTTCGAGCGCACCGTGGAATCCCAGAATCACGAGTTCAACGTCCCGCGTCACGATTAGCCCGGATTACTCATAGCGCAGAGCACGCTCTGGGCGACCGTTGTGCACTCTACGGCATCCGCGGAGACGCCGATTTGAGTACGGCAGGCGCCACACGGCCTTCTAGGCGGGCGAGGGCCTCGTCGACCTGGTCGGCAAAGTCATCAGCGGACAGGGCTCCAACGTCAATTCGGCCGCGCAATTCGCGCACGTGGGCCAGGGCGGTCTCACTGTTCGATACCCCCAGCGCCAGGACCGATAGCCGCGCCAGTAGGGCGTGCAACTTCGCGCCGTCGTAAGATGCAAGACGCCATTCGACGCCGCGCTCGTCCCACGTGCAAGGGGCCGTGCCCTCAATCAGAAAATCCACGGCCGAGCCGCTGGCGTCGTGCTCGACGAGCCGCCCCAGGGCAAGAAACGCTTCGGCCACCACGTTGAATTCGTCGCCGCTCAACTCGCCGGAGTGATCGTACACTTGCTCGATGAGCATGTCGCAAATCCGCGCGTCACCGGCCAGCCCCAGCAGACGGATGAGGTTGCGCCGCGCGCCCGGTATCATCGGCTCGGAGCACCATTCCATGAGGTGCGATATCGCCTCGGCGTCGCAATCCGCGGCGAGCTGCCTTGGCACGCCGGTAAGGTAACGACGTTCGAGGACGCGCTCCAGCCATACCTCGGCCGTTTCGCCGGCGTCTCGCATCAGGTGGTCCGCGGCCGCAACCGGCGTCTCCGGGCCCATTGCCCGGTAGGTCATCGAATCCGAAATAGGTGTCAGAAACGCCCGGCTCTCGTGCTGATCCACGGCGTTGGTGTCCAGCTCGAAGGAGTGCATGATGTTGCTTCGGCAATCGTCGCGATGTCCCAGCCCCTGCACGTGCCCCCACTCGTGTGCCCACACGTCCGGCGGGGCCCCCGCCACGATCACCATCGAACCCCCAGGTGTAGCACACCCCAGGATGGTCACGACATCCGCGGGAAGCTCAACCCCGCACACCCCAACCAGCGCATGTACGATCTTGACCTCCTGCGGCTGGGCGAACACCGCGCTCAGGTCCGCTTCGGTGGTGATGACCATCGGGACTTCGTCGAAGGTCTCGACCGGGCCGCTGCGGGTGAAGGTCACGTCCGTCGCCACGTCCGGGCATTCGTTCTGCACGGTTTGGAGTAAGCGGCTGGCGCGGGTGAAGACCTGGTCAACCTCCGCACCAGAAAAGGGTTGCTCGACGTGCCGGGCTACGGTCAACGCGAGCAGGCTCGACTCGGGCGCAGAGGGCACTGCGAGCGACGCCGGGGCATCGGGTTGGACGGGGTCATCGACATTCCTGTTGCTAGGTGGCGTACCGCCGGTGGAAGGCATGGAACCGGGGCAACCCACCAAACCGGTCAGCAGCATTGCTACCGGCAAGCAGGTCAGCCATACCGATGTATAACGCACGAGCACCCCCCCCCGTCTCGACCCAACGAATGCGCGCCTGGTTCGCGATCAACGCGGCCATTGTATACCCGTGCGCTCGGACGGGCGAGCGTCGGATGCAATCCGCGATCCGCAGTCCGCAATCGGCAAGTGCTCAGGCCTCCGCCGATACGGCACCGCCGATCCCCAACCATCGCAATAGGGGTTTCATCGTCAAGCCCTGCACAACCAGGGAGAAGAACACCACGCCGAATCCGGACACGAGGAGCGTGGTGCGGTACTCGCCGAGTTCCGCGTGATCCAGCAGCCCCAGCAGCAGTGCGATGGGGATCGAGCCGCGTAACCCGCCCCAGAACAATACGTGGGCCCATCTGCGCGGGCGCTGGGTGCCGGCCAAATTCAGCAGCGAGTAGAGCGGATACACCACAATCGCCCGGCTGATCAGAAACGCCACGATTGCCACCCCCAAGGGCAGCACGTTGGCGCGCAGATCAGCCCCACTGACCGTCTGCAACTCGATACCGATCAAAATGAACAGAAACGAGTTGATCAGGAAGTCCACTGACTCAAAGAAGGTCTCCACCGTCTCGCGGGTTTTTTCGTCCATGGAAAGCCGCCGCCCGTAGTTGCCGATCATCAGACCGGCAATCACCGTCGCAATCACGCCGGATACCTGAACTAACTCCGCCAACCAGAACGATCCGTAGGCCAGCACCAGGCAGATCGCGTTTTCGAGCAGGTGGTCGT
>JAUWNF010000688.1 GCA_030612785.1 Phycisphaerales bacterium | reverse complement strand
ACCCGATCAGCACCGCCCGGCGGGCGTGAATACCCAAGGGCGGAAGCGCCGCGAGGTACTGCCGCACTACAGCCTTAACCGTGCTGTCAACCATTCCAGCATCTCCTCGGCTCTCAGTAGCTCCTGGCTCGCGGTATCCGTGTCGAACGGCACCTGCGCAGAGTCCGGGTAGCGACCTGCCATCTGATAAACACCGAACTCGCGCAGCATCTCCTCTCGTCCGGAATCCAGCGTCAGCCCCCGCGGTTTTGCGGCCTGGCGCTCCCAACGTGAGGCACAACCAGCCGATCGTCCGCCGCCGGCAACCCGGCATTCATCATAGCCGCACGGACCAGGCCGAGGAACATGGCGTCCGGCTGCATCGGGCGCGAGGTCAGTTCGGCGTGGGCCTGCGTGGCGATGAAGAACGGGTGCGGGTCGGGCGGCAACTCCAATACCTGCATGATCGGTGCGTCAGGGGCGTGGCCGGAGAACACCAAGCAAGCCTGTTCCAAACGTTCGACGTACTCCGGGTTGACCTCGTAGCGATGGCGAAAGCGCAGACGCACGGACTCCGGCGCACCGTACGCTGTGCTAAACAGCGTCTCGGGCTTGGCTACGATGTCGTGTCCGCCGAGCCGCATACTACCGCCCAGCCCGGTGACTCCCCGCTGGCTGGGCAGGATGTCGATGACCGGATCGGGCGTGTGTGGGTCGATCTCGGTGCTGTTGGCCTGGGCTAATCCGCAGACGTGGCGGGCGTACTCGATCACCGCGATCTGAAAGCCGTAGCACAGTCCCAAGTACGGTATGCCGTTCTCGCGGACATAACGCACGCAGTTGACCTTGCCCTCGACCCCGCGAGTGCCGAACCCGCCGGGAACGATCACGCCGTGGATGCCCTCCAGACGGTCGGCCACGTTTCCGGCGGGGAGATCGCCGCTGTCGATCCACTCGATGCGAACCTTTGCCCCGGCACGGGCTCCAGCATGTTCCAAGGCTTGGATGATGCTCGCATAACTGTCGCGTAGCGAGGTGTATTTTCCGGTGATGCCGATTCTGACGGCGTGTTCGGCCTCGCGCGCCCCGGTGACGAATCGGTCCCACGCGCGGCGCCGTTCCTGCTCACCGAGCCGGTCGGCGCAGTCGGTCAGGCCCAACAGGGCCAGCACCACCTCATCAATGCCCGCCCCCCGGAGCATGTCCGGTCCGAAGTAGACGCTCTCGCAATCGTGCATCGAGAACACCCGCTGGAACGGGACGCCGGAGTACAACGCCAGTTTCTCACGGACCTTCCGCGTCACCGGGTCTTGGGCCCGGCAGGCGATGATGTGTGGCATGATCCCGCTCTCCATCAGGCGCCTGATGCCAAGCTGGGCCGGTTTGGACTTCTGCTCGCCCAGCGTGGGGGGCGCGACCAGATAGGTCAACGTCACGAAGCAGCACCGCCCGGGACCCTCTTCAAACGCCATCTGGCGGATGGCTTCTATGAAGTAAGCGTTCTCCACGTCCCCCACGGTCCCGCCGACCTCCACGAAGACCACGTCGGCCCCGCTGGCGAGAGCCAACTCGCGAAGATGGAGCTTCACCTCCCCGGTAACATGGGGGATCATCTGCACGTCGCGGCCGAGGTAGTCGCCGTGGCGTTCTTTCTCCAGCACCCGCGAGAGGATCTGCCCGCTGGTGGCGAAGTTTCGACAGGTGAGGTCCTGATCGAGCATGCGCTCGTAGGTGCCCAGGTCCATGTCGCACTCCGTGCCGTCGTCCAACACGAAGACCTCGCCGTGGCGGTAGGGGTTCAGCGTCCCGCTGTCGCGGTTGAGGTAACCCTCCAGCTTGACCAGGGCGACGCGCAGCCCCTTGTCCTGGAGCACCTTGGCCAGCGAACTGGAGAAAATCCCCT
>JAUWNF010000212.1 GCA_030612785.1 Phycisphaerales bacterium | reverse complement strand
ATAGTGCAGTCAGTGACTGCGGGTTCTTAACCCCAACGGTCACTACCATCTATGAAGCAGGTTTTGTCAAGACTCGCTATCGTTGGTCGAATCGGCGGCGCTGGGTTCCTCGTCGCTGGATTCCCCGTCGCTGGGCTCCTCCTCGACGACCTCCTGAACCGTGATCTTGAGCAGTTGACCGCCGCCGGCGTTCGGCGACGTGCCCAGAGTTGTCACGTAGAGGGCATCCTCGCTGTCGAAGGCCAGCGCGGATGGCCCGGCGAGGCCGCCGACAAACTCCGTGGCGACGCCATTGGTGCCGAGGTCGAAGACCACGCCCGAGGAACGCTCGGCATCGCCGAGAACGGTGAAGAACAAGGCCGAATCCGAGGGTCGGAACGCGATCCCGGTAACGGACGTATCGGAGTTGGTCACCGTCTCCACGAACGAGGTCGCCGTATCGATGCTGACGATCTTGGACGAGCCTTCGCCGGCGAACCCGACGTACAACAGTCCGTCGGGATCGAAGGCCAGCGCGGTCGGCGCGGTGGCGCCGATCGGGTCGGCGCTGGTGTCGTCGATGATTACCACCGCCTCCGAGAATCCCCCGCTCTCGGCCGGTGGGGCGCCGAAGATCCGATCGGTGCCGGCCGACGCTATCAGCAGATTCCCCGTGGAAGCTTGCAAGGCCAACCCGTAGTAGTCGCCGCCTCCGACTGGCACCAGCGCCTCGAACGCCGGCGTCCCCTCGGGCCCGTAAAACGATACCGCGTCCTGCCCCGTGGGATTGCCGCCTTCACCGACGATCAAGCCTCCGTCGGACGATTGAATCAAGCTCAGCGGGCCGATGTCGTACGGCGTAAAGCTGCCCAGGTCAAACCCCGTGACCACCGGCGTTACCACGCCGTCCGCGTCGATGGCAACGATGCGCCCCGCGCCACTCTCCGCCACCAGAAGCGAACCATCGGAACCGACGATCACCGCGGTGGGGTTGTTCAATCCGTCGGCCACGACCTCGGTGACAATCGTGGTGCCGGACTCCCCCTCGCCTCCACTCCAGCCTCCGCATCCGGTTAACCACGAAAGCGTCACAACAAGTGCAAGTATCGCCGTCATCCTTGACATAAACGTACTTTCTGTCGTAGGGGCTGTTGATTTAGTCTGTAGCGTCGCTCCTTGTGGGCGGCGCACCATCTTATCCTGTAGCGTCGCTCCTTGTGGGCGGCGCACCTTCGTTTTTCGTCACCCACAAGGGGTGACGCTACATCGGGGACCACCACGAGCGACTAAATCGACAAGCTCTGTAGAGTTAGGTTTTTCCACCTCAGACCCCGGGTCCTTGGACTGGAACTCGTACGCATCTCCCCGCGCCGAGGAGACCGGCCCACCAGCCGCCCGCCAGGTTCGGGCATACCATCCTACCCGTAGCAAGCGATCGACGCGACGCGCGGATGGGCCACCTCTTCGTAATCCTCGCGGCGTAGCTTGACCGCTTCCGTGTGCGAGCCGGCCTGGAACACCAGGTAGTCTTCATCCCGCAGCGAATCATCCATGATGGTCTCGATGCCGAACAGCTCTCCGATCGGCGGCTCGGCACCCAGTTCGCAATCGGAGAACACCTCGGCCATCTCGTCCTCGGTCGCCAGCCGGACGCTGTCGTCCTTGAGCACGCTGCGCAAGGTCTGCACGTCCAACCGCGCGCAGGCCGGCAACGCACACATCGCGAAACCGGCTTGCCCCTTTACCACGACCGGTTTGGCCACGCTATAGCCGGAGACGTGTTCCTCCGCCGCCATGCGTTGGGCGGTGTAGGTGGCCGGGTGATTGGTCCGCTCGAAAGGAATACCCCGTTGCTCGAGTAAGGTGGCGAGGTTCACGGTACACCATCCTTTCCGCTGGCAGGTTGTGGGATGCCGTACGTTCCGGCGGCCTTGATCCGCTGCCGGCACCGCCGATGCACACCTATCTACCTTCAACATACACCGCGTTTGCTCGCCGGGCCAATGCTTCAGCCCAAAACAACCCGTTTGTCAGCCCGTGCTCCGGCGAAGCGGACCATCCGGTGCGATGTTCACTGGCGTGCCGGCCCGGAACCACTATGATGGCACCGGTCATGAGCACTGCACCAATCCAGGACTTGGCACGCTTCGCCGCCGAACTCGCCCGCGCGGCGGGCAAGATTGCTATGGAAGACTTCGGTTCCGTGGCGACCGTGCTAAAAGCCGACGGCTCCGAGGTCACCAAGACCGACACCGCCGTGCAGGACATGATTGCCCGGTGCGTCTCCGAGCGTTACGGCGACCACGCCTTGATCGGCGAGGAGACTACCGGCACCGATGCGGGCGGAACCGATCCGGCACAGGCCCGCTACTGTTGGATACTTGATCCCCTGGACGGAACCAGGAACTACGTCCGGGGTTTTCCCGTCTTCGCGACCTCCATTGCCGTTCTGGAGCGCGGGCGGCCTGTCGTCGGAGTCATCCGCTGGCATCATACCGGACAGGTCTTCGCCGCCACCGCTACAACGCATACCGCGCTCGACGGAGAACCCGTGCACGTCTCCCGACGCCCACTGGATGACAACCTACTGGTCGGCGCCCAACTCGGCGCCCATCACGCCACCAAGGAGATTGTCAGGCCCTGGTTGGGCCGATGGGCCGTACGCACCCTCGGGGCTACCGCTCTCCAGTTAGCTTTAGTGAGCAGCGGCGGGCTGGACCTGGCCTACGCCAAGGATTGCAGTATATGGGATCTGGCGGCCGGAGCCCTGCTGGTGGAACGGGCCGGCGGAATCTGTACCGGTGTGCGCGGTGAACCGTTGTTCCCGGTCGATCCGGCCACCTGTGCGGTCACCAATTACCCTTTTATTGCCGGCGGCCCCAACGCGCACCGAGCGCTGCTCGAAGACATCACCGCGCGCCGCGCCTGAACCACGCTGTCGGTGCACTTTGTAGCGTCGCCCCTTGTGGGCGGCGCCCCTACGTTTTTCGTCGCCCACAAGGGGTGACGCTACAGATTAAATCGACAGACCCTTCAGGACCGACTTCACCTCTGCTCGCGGTTGGCCAGGCTGAGATCGTCGTCCTCGGCGATTACCTGCTGAACGGCGCGGCGGATGAACGTCATCTTGGTGTTCGACGCTTCGTCCACCTTCAAGACCACCTCGTTCTCCTTGACTGCTATGATGGTCCCGATGACCCCACCGATGGTCATCACCCGGTCGTTTTTCTTCACCGCGCTGAGCATGGCCTCTTTCTTTTTCCGTTGGGACCGGTTGCCGCGCATCATGACGAAGAAGAACACCCCCATCATCAGGATCAGCCCGAAAAACATGAAGTTGGGCGAAGCGCCCTCTTTCGCGCCCCCGGCCGGGGCGGTTTGGGCCAGCATGGTCACGATCGTAAACATCTCTTCTCCTTGAGCGGGCGCCTCAGTTCGCCACCTCACCGCGGGCGACGGGATACTCCTCCGTAATTCTCTCCAACATTCCCGTTGGAAGCAAACCCCTGATCCGGAGCATTAGTCGCTGGAAGAAACGTAGGTTGTGGATGGACGCCAACGTAGGCCCCAGCATCTCGCCGGTGATGAACAGGTGGCGAAGGTAGGCCCGGCTGAAGTGAGCACAGGTGTAGCAATCGCAGTCAGCCTCCAGCGGCTCATCCGCCAGACGATACTGTTGGTTGCGCAGCTTCAGTCGCCCCGTGGCAGTGAACGCGTGCGCATTACGCCCGTTGCGCGTGGGGAGCACGCAATCGAACAGGTCGATTCCTCGCTTGACGCTCTCCAGCAGATCGTACGGCGTGCCCACCCCCATGAGATAGCGCGGACGCTCCGCCGGCAGCAGCGGTGTGACCTGCTCCAACAGCCCGATCATCTCCGCGCGCGTCTCCCCGACCGACAGTCCCCCCACGGCGTACCCGTCAAAGCCGATTTCCGTCAGGCGCCGGACGCAGTCGGCCCGCAAGGCGGGATCCAGCCCGCCCTGGACGATGCCGAACAGCCACTGATCCTCCCGCTGGTGAGCGCGTTTGCACTGCTCGGCCCAGCGAACCGTCCGCTCCACCGCCTTGCTCACCTCCGTCGCCGGGCACGGAATGGGCGGGCACTGATCGAAGGCCATGATGATGTCCGCACCAAGCTGCTCCTGAATCGCGATCGAGGTCGCCGCGTCGAGGTACATGGGAGCCCCGTCAAAGTGCGACCGAAAGGTCACGCCCTCGTCGGTGACCTTGTTAATCTGGGCCAGCGAGAACACCTGAAACCCCCCGCTGTCAGTGAGAATAGGCCCGTCCCAGCCGCTGAAGCGATGCAGCCCGCCGAGTGCGGCAATGCAATCAGCCCCGGGGCGCACCTGCAAATGGTAGGCATTGCCCAGCATGATCTGGGTGCCGGTTTCTCGGAGTTGGCGGGGTGTGATCCCCTTGATAGCCCCCCGCGTGCCCACCGGCATGAAAGCGGGCGTATCGACCGCCCCGTGCGGCGTGACCAGTCGGCCGAGCCGCGCGCCGGAACGTGGGTCCGTCGAAATCACCGAAAAACCGAACATCCCCCCATGCTAAGGCACCTACGCTGAATGTGAAGGGGCGGTTTGGTCGATGAGGATGCCCAAACGAGAAGGCCCGCAGTGACTTGGCCGGTCGGGGTTCCCAAAGGGCGCCAAGACCACTGCGGGCTCGTTTTTCGAGTGCAAGATGACGCACGACCTCATCTTAGCCACGGGTCGGCGTGCCGCACTTGTACCAGATATTTCCGTTGATTAGTCGTTAATCCCGACCGAAACACTGATACTGTCATCCTGAGGGATTAAGTTTGCCCATGTTGCCGGAACCCGGGCAGTTCAGGTCAGCTCGGCAGGATTAGGAGGCGGCGCCATTTCGCTGTAGGGAGTCCATGAGTTACAATCCAGGTATCGAGCCTACCCAAGGGGCGGAGATGGAAAGCCGACCGAGTCCACAGGCCCTGGGGCTCAGGAAACGCGTCATGCCCTATAAAAGCATGAGCCTGGATGAGTTCGCCCGCCACGTCGGCATGGATGCGCGCATGGTGCGCAAGCTGGCCGACCGCGGACGTTTGCCGGGTCAGAAGATCGCCGGCCAGTGGCGCTTCAACCGCGCGCGGGTCACCGAGTGGCTCCAGCAGGAAATGCACTCCCTCGACGAACAACGCCTGATCGAGGTCGAGCGGGCCATGGGCACCGGCGAAGACTCCGACGGCCCAGCGCTGATCGCTACCGAACTGATAGGGCTCGAAGGCATCGATCTCCAATTGCCGGCAAGGACCAGGAACTCCGTGCTTCGTGAGGTGATCAAGCTGGCGGGTCGCACCGGACTGCTGTGGGACGAGAAGGGCCTGCTTCGCGCGGTGGGAAAACGCGAGCAGATGTACTCCACAGCGCTACCCAATGGCGTCGCCATCCCCCACCCGCGTCAACCCATGCCCTACGCCACGGCGGAGCCATTGATCTGTGTGGCCCGAGTGCCGGGGGGCATCGCTTTCGGTTCGCCCGATCGCAAGCTCACCGATCTGTTTTTCCTTATCTGCAACCACGACGATCGTTACCACCTGCGTGTCCTGGCGCGGCTGGTGCGGATGCTCGATACGGCTACGCTCGACTCGCTCCGCACGGACGAGTCGCCGGAAGAGGCCTTGGAGACGCTGATCGAGTCGGAGCGTCAGGTGGTGGCCCGCCTGCACAAGTGAGTGGAGCACGCGGTACTCGGCGGCTGGGTGGCCATGTCGAACGGCGTCAAGTTCCTCGGCCGGCGAGACGCCGGCCGCTACGAAACTACTCCACCGGAAACGGCACTAGCACTTGCTCAGTACCAGGATGGACTCTCTCGGGGCGACATCGGTGAGGCGGCCCAGCTTACGCCCCACGTCGATCAGATTGCGGGCCACGCGCACGCCGCGCACTTCCAGGCTGTACACTGCCGCGGCGTCGGCTAGAACCAAGTCCGACGGGATGTACACCCCTTTGAGCCGTGCTCCGCCGACCACGATCCAGCACGGTGCCCCGGTGCGCAACACCCGGCTGCACTGGGCCAATACCGCGAACATGTCAACGAAATAGGCCTGGACAAGCGAGGCCAGCTTCCCTTCGCCACTCGAGGCGAGGGACGCGCAGACCTCGTCGACCGCCGGGGGCATACCACTAACCTGAAGTTCCCCCGATTGGCCAGCCGTTATTGCGTGCAAAATCGCTGTTCTGAGGGTGCGAGCGGGTGCTGCGGAGGGGTTTCGCTGCTCAACACGTAGTCATGGATAATGTGTAAAGAATTCCATAGTGCACTATT
>JAUWNF010000541.1 GCA_030612785.1 Phycisphaerales bacterium | reverse complement strand
CGTTCTAGTTTGCCGCCCTCAGGGCCTACCGTTGAGCCAGGATTCCCCGCGTACTGAGGCATTTGCTTAACCCCGCCAGTATTTAACCGAATTAGGGAAGCTACGTCGAGAGCAGGCGTACGTCAAGCGCCAGAGCCGGTTTGTTGCACTTTGAGTCGGGAGTCAGCAGCTAACCGCCAAACCAGTGCATGTCGCTAAACGCTCCGTTATGTAACTAATACAGTTGTTTCGAGAAGTAAACAGAACGCGCCGCTGGTCCAACCGCGGGCAAGTCCAGCCGGCAGCCCAGAGTTGTGGTCTGCCTGGTCTGCTTTGTGTCACCCAACACCCTGTGGTATACTCTAACAGAGTTTCGGGCCAAAGCCTGAGCGCCGTGGTGGTGCAAACCGCGGGTGAATCAAGCGGGAGGCCTTCTTATACGACTGCCGGGGACGGCGGCGTGGGGGTGTCGCGGCCGCATCCGGTGTAGCCTGAGGGAGTGTAGGCATGTTGACGACAGCTTATCCGAAGACGGTTACGCTCAAGGACGGCCGCAGCGTGGTGCTGCGCCCGTTCAAGCGCGAGGATCTTGACGGGCTGGTCGCGTTTCTCCAGGCCTTGCCCGAAGAAGACCGCCTCTTCCTTCGACACGATGTGCGTGATCCCGCTACGGTGCGCCGGTGGATGGAGGAACTCGAGGGTGGGCGTATCCTGCCTCTCTTGGCCTTACACAGCGACGAGATTGTGGGCCTCGGCAGGCTCTACTTAATGAACCACGGGTGGATGCAGCACGTGGGTCATATGCGCCTGATCACGGCCAGAACCCACCGCCACCAAGGTCTAGGCGGTCTGCTTGCCCGGGAACTGGTTGCCCTGGGAACGGACCACAACTTGGAAAAGATTCAGGCACACGTCATCGAAGATGATCTGGGCGCGGTGAAGATGTGCCAGGCCCTTGGATTTCAGACCGCTGCCGTCCTGGAGGGCATGGTCAAGGACCAGAGTGGGAAGCGGCGCAACCTGGCGATCATGGTCAACGACGTTGCCAACCTCAGCCACCTTATAGATGAATGGATTCAAGAGTCGATTCTCCCGGCCTTTCGGGTACCGGGCGGCGGAGCTTAGGACTTCAGGAGCTTCGGACCGAAATAAATCGACGGCTACGTCTGGCTCTGCGGACCCTGGCGGCCCGGAAGAGCCCGAACAGCAGCAACACCGCCAGTGGCTGACCGGCGATGGCCGCGGTGTTCGCGACGCTCGACACCCAGACCGTGAACTCGGAAACCACGGTGTCGTCGTCGGCCGCGTCTTGAAACTCGAAGTCCACCTCCATGTTCTCGCGAGCGATCACCGTGCGCATGCGCGTCAGAAACGGCAGGCTGCGCATTTCCGGCGGAACTTCCGCTGATCCCCAGTAGATCGACGCCGGTGTCGAATGTGCGTATTCGGTGACCAGGGCGAGGCCCTGGTGATCGGCGATGGCCTGAGTGAGGAGTGCTTCGTAGTTCGTCTGGCTAACGCTGGCGGGATCGTACTCTACCGCCGCGGGATCGATGGCCACGTTCGGCAGATTGGCCGCCTCCGCCCGATGGTCAGCGAGCACATAGACTACCACTTCGGTCTCATCGGCCGCGGATACCTGGGAAATGACCATCGGGTAAAACCGCTCCGACGTCTGACAGGTAAACTGAATGGGAGGAATCTCGGTCTGCCCATAGTAGTTTTCCTGGACGTCGTCCGGCTCACTTACGCGAAGGGCCAGGAAGTGCCTGCCCTGCTGAATGTAGTCGTCGAGAATATCGCCGGCCTCCGCGGGCACGGCATAGTCATTCTCGTTGAGCCAGTCCAGCAAAGCACCGCTTCCCGTGCTGGTCAGCGCGGCCCACTCGAAGATGCCGGCCTGCCCCTGGTCCTCGACGTGCACGCCGTTGTCCTCCGCCTGGAGGTCCCCACCGGCGCCACCGAGCCTCGCCGTCGGCATGGCGCCACAGGCGCAGCCGGTGCCGTAACCAGGCGGCTGTTCCTCGATGATGGTGAACACCGGCTTGGTCAGGTTGCTCAGCGAGAAGAACAGCTCGTCATCAAAGTGGGCAACCACATCGGTGGGTGTGTCGGGTACCGGCACGACCCAGGCAAACTCCTCTGCCTGTCCGGTATAGGCGGATCGAAGCACGTAGGTCACTTGCGGCGCTCCGTCCACAGGATCGTTGTAGATTGCCAACAGTACGTCTTGTCGGGTCTGGGCGAGATCAGTTGTCTCGGATTCCCATCTTGACGGGAAGTACCCGCCGTCACCGAATACCGGCGACGCGGCGACAGACAGAACAAGCAATAAGTCCGCAAACAGAAGTGTGCGTCTCATGGTACGTCTTCCTTTCCGGAGTCTGGGGTCCAATGGCCGGATACTTCTGGATTACAGGGAAAACCCACTCGTATCATGCTATCAAAGACAACTGGATCCGGCAAATCCGGGCTTACTTAGAGCTATGCTGGAACAGCGCGAAGTCTCTCAAGTCAACGTGGCCATCACAGTTTAGGTCGGCGTACCGGCATTCCGGATCGGTCTGGGGAACGGTGGGGCCGGTTATGCAATCGTGAAAGAGAGAATAGTCGGCCGGATCGACGTCGCCATCGCCCTCGAGGTCGCCGGGCATGGTATGGACGTACTGCGTGAACGGGATCCCGTTGCTGCCCGTGTCGGCATCCTTGACGTGGTCCGTCAGGGCAACCTCCAACCAAGTGTCGTCGGGCAGCGCTCCAGCGGTCTGATCCAGGATCAAGACCATGCCGTTTGAGGACACTTCGTAGTCAAAGTAGCCGGTGTAGTAATCCTGCGTGTGGGTGTCTTCGTCGGTGATGGTTACCGGCGGACCATCCTCGACCGTAAACTCCCGGTGAAAGGTGAACGTCAATTGGGCGTTGCAGGTGCTCGGCAAGGTTGCCCGATAGCGCGGGGTGGTCTCCTCGACCGCCGGCGCAGGCACATTGAATACCACGGTGAACGGCTCCGAGCTTTCATAGGGGCCTAACTCGTCCACCAATCGGTACGTCACATGGAATGAATGATCCGGTGGTGGAGTCTGGGGAACGTAGGCGCGATACTTCATGTGCACGTGATGCTCGTTCCAGTCACTCAAATTGTAGCGGTCGCCAACCTGGGTCAGCCACGTACCATCGTCCGTTCTGA
>JAUWNF010000087.1 GCA_030612785.1 Phycisphaerales bacterium | reverse complement strand
CCGCCGAGAGCGGCACGGCCCAGCGCCCGGGTGGCGGAATTGGCAGACGCGCATGGTTGAGGGCCATGTGTCCGCAAGGACGTGCTGGTTCGACTCCAGTCCCGGGCATCGATGCACCGAAGGCCCCCACCGTCGCGGTACGGTTCGTAGGGTGACCGGCATGGGGGGTTCGCACTCCTTGAGCATTCGCCGTAGTACCAGCCATGCTGGGCTCGTCATCGGACTACCCTCCACGAGAAGATCTCCGTTCGTGGGCAGACGTCGTCGGAGCCCGGCGCCCGGGCCGTTGCTCTTAAGCCTCATCTTGAGCGCCTTGGCGGGATGCCGTGCCTTGCCGCGCGCGGGCCAAGCGGACGGAGTCACCCAAGCTGACCGTCTCAAGGCCTACTATAGCGACCTCGAAACCGGTCGGTTCACGGTAATCGCCGATTTCGAACAGACCCGGCACATGGAACTGTTCCGTTCCGTCTCCGCCGGGGGTACGGCCCTCTACCGCCTTAGTCTGGCTTCGGGAATCCCTGCCACCGGAGGCCGATGCCTGCACGCGGAGTTCGGCCAACCCGAGGATGAACTCATCGCTGACGGCAGCGAAGCGCACCAATGGAATCTCCCGCGAGATTGGCGGGAGTACTGCCTGCTGACTATGGCCGTCCACGCGTCCGGCGCGGTAAACCTGAACCTGTCGCTGACCAGCGGGCGCGGCAAGCTTCGCTCCATCGCCGATTCGCGTATTCCATTAGCGGCCGGTTGGAACCTCTTGCGCTTGGATCTGGCGGATGCTGCCGAGCACGTCGCCTTGGATGACATCCGGGAACTGCGCTGGTCGCTGCCCGGGCTCACCAACCCTGTCGTGCTGCTGATCGACGACATCGTGCTAAGCGACAATCAGGTTGACCTCTTCGGAGACTCCGATGCCGAGGAGGGCGGGCTCTACCTGCGCCGCCGCGGGCGGCGTTGGGATATCGGCGTCGGGGGCCGGTTTGAATTGGGGCTCATCAACGGGCAGATCAAGTATTGGTACAACCTCTGCGAGGACCACCTGCGTGTGCGGAACCTCCTGGAGGGCTGCGTCCTGGGACCCAGCGTGGTCACCCTCGGAGGTGACGAAGATTCCGGGGTGACGGCCCTGGAGACCTTCCCTGCCTGGGGTGACCGGGTCCTGGTGCGCCAGCGTTTGCTGGAGGCATCGGCCACGCGGATCATCGTCGAATGCGCGTGGGATTTCGTCCGCTCCCAGGAGGCCGCCACAGCCGCCACAGCCGTCGCAGCCAGCCAGAAATGGACCTACACGGTCTACCCCAGCGGCGAACTGTACGTACACTTGGAGTGCACCACGGAAACTGAGGGATGGACCGCCAACGCCTTGGGATTGGCCGTCTCGCGACGCGATGGCGAGAGCATGAAGCTCTTATGCCATTCGACCTCCCAACTGGGAGACACCGGCCGACTCTTACACGTCCCTTATGCGTATGCGTGCAGCAGCGTTTCCGGCGCTCCCGGGCTGCTCTTCGTGGTCCATGATGGGCGCTCCGCGCCACTGATGAAGTGTTTTCGCAAGGAGCTGATCTCGCAAGTGACCGCAGTGGCCTTCGGCGGAGAGACGCAAAGGCCTGTGCAGCAGTGGGACTGCCTGCTGGGCTTGGGGCCGTGGGGTGTTGACGCCGGCCGCGCCGCCGAAGCCCGCGCCCTGCACTATTGCTTTCCGCCTACCCTGTCCCCCGCGGTGGGCACCCTGGTCACCGACTCCGAAGGTGACAATGACCACGACGGTTTCAACGAACGCTTCGGCTGTTACCTGCTGGCCCCGGATGCCAACCGTGTTCTCGTCACCCTCGACGAGAAAGACGTTCCCCTCTACAACCCGGCTTTTGTGATCCCGGGCAGCGCCGGTTTGGAAGCTTGGGTCTACGTGGATTACGTGATCCTCGAGGGCGTCAGCCGAACGGCGGCCGGCGAAGTGCTTTTCCAAATAGCTGGTACCGTTGACACCGGTAGAACGGTCGAGGTTTACCTGCGAAGCCCGGTGGAGTGACAGGGATTTCGCAGGTGACGTTTTCCAGACCGGCGATATCAAGGTTAAACCTGGAAACCACCAAGCAGCACTCGCCTCCTTCAACGAGGCCATTGAACTCGGCCGGCGCCTGCTCGCCATTTCGCCGCAGTTGGTTTCAGCGCAGCCTCGAGGTCTTCGTCGGCATGCGCGGGCGCGGCTCTCCGGCTTAACAGGTGTACCCCCGATCGATTTCATACAGGAACCACCTTTGCTTGGGCGATCCGCCTGGAGAAGGCTGCCGGGTGAAGTATACCGTCCAGGTTGCGCCGTCGGACATGCGCAGCTTGTAGTAGTGACGCCGCAAGTACAACTCGCCTTGGGCACGGCTGCCCTCGCGCGATGAGTCTTTCCACTGAGCCAGCCCTTCGACCACGTCATAACACGCCCCGCGCCAGGTAAACCCGCTCGGCAAGCCCGGCTCGCCGCGGCCCATGGCCTGCACGTCAAAGGTGCCCTGAAGTGGGACGATAGGTTCGCTCACGAACTCGGACATCGAAGAAGTCCTGAGTGCTGAGACGGAGGTGTCGAGACCCGCTCGGTGGTGACCATCAACTGACATTCTTGGCGGCGCGCACGAATTCGGCCAGTGCGCGGTGATCTTTCCGCCCCGGGCTGCTCTCCACACCCGAAGCGACGTCCACTCCCCAGGGGCGGACGATCTCAACGGCCCGAGCCACGTTCTCGGCCGTCAGCCCGCCGGCTAGGACGATTGGCGGTAGCCCGCTGAACTCGCCGCGACGGCGAGCTTCTGCAAGTGCATCCCAATCGAGGGTCTTCCCGGTTCCGCCTTGCTTACCCGGAGCAACGGCGTCGAGTACCAGAGCAAACAGATCCTCGATCGCCAGACCGGCGACGGCACCTTCGAGCGAACTGCGAAGCGCGCCCGTCTTGCCCCGGCAGACCACTAGCGGCTGACGACCTCGTTCCAGCAGGCGGCCTACGTTGGCAGGCGAAATGTCACCATACACCTGCACATGGAGAACGCCGAACGTCTCCAGCAACTCGTCCACGGCTGGTTCCACACCGCTTGGGCCCAGTGCCACCAAGCCGACCGCGACCCGATCCGCCGGCACGTTCTCCAGAATCGCCTCGGCCGCCGCAACTGTGATCCTCCGTGGACCACCGATGAAATTCAGCCCGATGGCATCGGCGCCCACCTCGAAAGCCGCCCGCGCGTCGTCCGGACGGGTGACACCGCAGATCTTTACCCACACGTCCAAAGCGGACCCTCTCCACCCGAGGCCGGAGTGCCCGAGGCTGGTTTCAAAGCTACCGGCCTTGTCGATTCAGTCGCTCGTGGTAATCCCCAATGTAACGTCCCCCCTTGTGGGTGACGAGAAGCGAGGTTGCGCCGCCCACAAGGGGCGACGCTACAATCCGGCAAACCACCGCGGGAAGTATCCTAACCTCCCACGACCACGATTGTCCAAAATGATCCAGAGCGAAACGCGTGGTTGACCGATTCGATCCGGACTCTAAACTGACGCTACCTTGACGGAACACGGAAACATGAGACGATCGATACTGGTTCTGATAGCGGTTTCCACGGTAGGAACGTTGAGCGGCTGTGTCTCCACCGGTGGCGGCGGTGGTGGTGCCGCGGAGCGCTTCGGCAAGACCTTCTACCTCGACGGGGCCGGCAATTGGGGCTTCGGTTCGTCCGAGGTGTCCGTAGGGATACGACAGGCCGGATACCGCGGGGACGTCGAGATCTTCGTCTGGACCATGACGTTCAATCCGCTGGCCGACCAGTTGAATATCGTCGGCGCGAGAGTTCGGGCAGCCGCGCTGGCCGACCGTATCGCCAACTACCATCGCAGGTACCCGGAGAACGACATCAATGTCATCGCCTTATCCGCTGGAACGGGGGTCGCGACCTGGGCGATTGAGAATCTTCCCCCGGGCGTCAACATCAAGCACTTCGTTCTGCTGGGATCGTCGCTCTCGCACGACTACGACATGAGTAGAGCGTTCAAGCACATCTCCGGCACGATTTACACGTACTACTCGCCCCACGATAACGTGCTGGGAGCCGTGCGGGTGATCGGCACGATCGACCAGAAGCGCGGGGGGGACAGCATCGGGCTGGTGGGGCTCAAGCCGCCGCCCGGCTACGAAGACCGCGTGGTCAACACCGGCTGGTCGAGGCGCTGGTTGAGATTGGGCTGGGCCGGGGCCCACACCGACTGTACCAACCAGTTGTTCGTGCGCCGCGAAATCGGCCCGCGTCTCCTCCCCCAGCAAACACCGTCGCCTCCGGCCGATGACACGTCGGCGCGGCCCGTCACCGCCGTCTCACACTGACATTCAGTCCGCGGGCGAATTCACTAGGCAGGAGCATCCTTCCGTTGGCCGGCATCGAGGTCATCCTGATTGTCCTGCTGATCGTCATATGCCTGGGCGCCGCTCTGCTGACGGTTTTCCAGTTGCCGGGCACCTGGCTCCTCCTCGCCGCCACCGCCGGTTACGCGTGGTACGACGGGTGGGAGCGCATCGGTTGGAAGACGGTGGCGGTGTTGGCGGGCATCGCGGTCTTGGCCGAGGCCGCGGAGAGTCTCGCCGCGATCTGGTTCGCGCGCAAAGGCGGGGCGAGTCACCGGGCGGCGTGGTACGGCTTTGCCGGCGGCCTGGCGGGGGCGTTTCTGTTGACCATCCCGATCCCAATCATCGGCACCTTAATCGGCGCCGCCGTGGGTTGCTTTGCAGGGGCAATGGTGGGCGAGTTGTCCCTCGACCGCGACCCCGCCACCGGAGCCAAAGTCGGCTTCTATGCGGCACTGGGGCGAATCCTGGGCACCACGATAAAAATCGCCGCCGCGGTGATCATGGCGGGCCTGACGATCGTTTCGGTGTTCTGGTAGCCTCCGGTAGCGTGCGCCGCAGCCGCACCCTGGGGTTTGGCCATTTTCCCTTAAGGAGGTCAACCATGGGTTACCCAACAAAAGTCCAGTTGATCAAACGCAAGGCCAGCCAGCAGTGGTATGTCAACTTTCCCGCGGTGCTCGCCCAGGCCATGGAGTTCGAGAAGGGGAAACCGTGGAGTGGATCATCAAGGACCGATACGCCCTCACGCTGCAACGCAAAAAGGTCAGCGACAAGCACGCCCGCAAAAAAAAACGCTAGAGCTGCTGCCCGAAAACGCCCCATTGGTGACGGCGCTTGACGATACGAGCTTACCCAAATCCGGCAGGCCAACGGCAAAGAGCCGCAACGGCGTAACCCTTTGCGACTCTTGCACTTGCGGAAACGAGGCCGAAGGGATTCGAACCCTCAACCACCGGATCGACAGTCCGGTACTCTAACCAATTGAGCTACGGCCCCAGCCGTACAAGCGGATGCGTCCTTCGCATCCTATGTTCGTACCTTATCTAATCTACAAATCCGGGCCATGCTGTCAAGCGTGTCATCGTGGCGGCGGCGCCCCCCAGCGGGTTGACTTCACGGGCGAGTCTGCTAGGGTATGGACCCTGGCCGGACGACCGGCTGGGAATAAACGACAGCCCGTGGACACTGGGGCTGGGCCTTATCCAGCCTTACGCTGGGTGGGGACGGTGGGCTTTCCTCTTCGCGGCGGGAAGCTCAAGCCTCTTCGCGGGGACAGAGCCGCGTCCACTCTCTTGCGGATACGCTCTAAGTCGACAGCACGTGTTCGCCGCGCGATGGCGCCCGGCGATCCGAATTACCCGGTGGTGTAATTGGTAACACACCAGGTTTTGGTCCTGGCGTTTCAGGTTCAAGTCCTGACCGGGTAGGTTTCGGTCCCTGACCGGCAGACCGCAAAGTCTGTCTCACGTTGGGCGAAGGAGTTTGCGGCGTTGAAGCCGACGACGGCAGTCATTCTGGCGGCGGGCAAGAGCACGCGGATGAAAAGCGACCTGCCCAAGGTGCTGCACGAGGTGTGCGGGCAGCCGATGCTGTCGTACGTCATCGAGGCCTGCCGCGCCGTCGGCGTCGAGCGGCTCATCGTGGTGGTGGGACATGGCCGCGAACTGGTCGGGGAGGCATATGCCGGTGCGTCGGACATCACTTGGGTTCACCAAGCCGAGCAGCACGGTACCGGGCACGCGGTGATGGTCTGCGAAGAGGCCCTGGCGGACTTTGCTGGAAACGTGCTGGTCATCGCGGGCGATATGCCGCTGATTCATAGTGAAACGCTCCAGGCCTTGTTGGAGGAACACGCGCGCACGGGGAACGCGGTCACGCTGGCAACGTCGGTGCTGGATAACCCGCACGGGTACGGCCGCATCGCCCGCGACGAGCAGGGGAATCTGTCCGCCATCATCGAGCACAAGGACTGCACGCCCGAGCAGCTTGAGATTCACGAGGTGAATCCCAGCTATTACTGTTTCGACGGCGCCCGGTTGTTCGCCGCTTTGGGCAAGCTGACGGTCGGCAATGTGCAGGGCGAGTACTACATTACCGATACGGTCGCCATTCTGAAGCGCGAGGGAGGGGGGGCGGGGGCGATTCCCGCCGTACCGCAGGAAGATGCCCTGGGGATTAACTCGCGCGCCGACCTGGCGGAGGTCAATCGTATTATGCAGGATCGTATCCAGCAGTCGTGGATGGAACGGGGGGTAACCGTTGTCGATCCGGGTTCGACCTGGATCGAGCATGGTACGTCGATCGGCCGGGAGACGGTGGTCTATCCGTTCAGTTTTGTGGGAGCCGGGGCCGTTGTGGGGGAATCGTGCCGGCTGGGTCCTTTTGCACAGGTGCGTGGTGGGGAGCATGTTGCGGCTGGTGCGGTCGTCGGACCTGCCGCCGAGCGGAAGTCCCTTGTGGTCGGCGAGCAGGGCGTTGTCGTCAGCAGCCGAAAACGGGAGTCCTGAAATGACCGGAGGCAAGATCTGCGAGCGACCGATCAAGGGCGAGTTGATCGTCTTCGGGGGTAGTCGGTCAAAGGCCTTGACGGGCAAGATCTGCTCCTATCTCGGGATCGAGCCGGGTGAGGTGACGCTCACGGAGTTCCCCGACGGCGAGACGTTCCTCAAGCTGGAAAGCGACGTCCGTGGGCGCGATTGCTTCGTCATTCAATCCACGTCCCCGCCGGTGAACGATAGCGTGATGGAGTTGCTGATCTTCATCGACAGCCTGCGACGGGCTTCGGCGAATCGCATCACAGCGGTGATTCCCTACTTCGGCTACGCACGCCAGGACCGCAAAGCCGAAGGCCGGACGCCCATCACCGCCAAGCTGGTGAGCAACATGATCGCCACCGCCGGTGCCAACCGCGTCCTGGCGATGAATCTGCACGCCGAACAGATTCAGGGTTTCTTCGATATTCCGGTGGACCACCTCTCCGCCACGCGGGTGATCGCCGATCATTTCATGTCGCTGGGTCTGAAGAACACGGTGTTGGTGTCGCCGGACGTGGGCAACATCAAAAAGGCCAACGAGTTCGCCGGGATCGTGGGTGCCGAGATGGCCATCATCGACAAGCGGCGGAAGACCGGGGACAGCATTCAGGCGGTGCGCATCATCGGGGAGGTAGAAGGCAAAAACGTGGTGATCTTCGACGACATGATCTCGACGGCGGGCACGGTTCACGGCGCCGTCCTGCTGGTGAAGTCTCGGGGGGCCAAGTCGGTCTACGTCGGGGCGACCCACGGCATCTTCGCGGGACAGGCGGTGAAGCGAATCTTAGACGCCCGAATCGACTACGTGTGCGTGACCGACACGATCGAAATAGGCGACGAGGTGCGTGCGGAACTTCCCGCTCTGGCGGTGGTCTCCGTGGCACCCTTGTTAGGTGAAGCGATCCGGCGCATCCACAGCCATGAATCGGTCAGTGCGTTGTTCAATTCGGAGAGTGATGGAGATTGATCAAGATGGAACAAATGGTACTTAAGGCGAATCGGCGTACCTCTATAGGGACAAAACACGCGCGCCGCGAGCGGGCCGCGGGGCGCTTGCTCGCCATCATCTACGGGCATGGTGAAGAACCCGAGCCGATTTCCCTGGACGCGCACGACGCGCTACTGGAAATGCAGCACGGAGCCCGCGTCCTTAGCCTGGATCTGGAGGGGAAGCAGGGGCAGTTCCTGGTCAAGGACGTGCAGTACGATCACCTGGGCACCCATCCGATCCACGTTGACCTGATGCGCGTGGATCTCAGCGAGAAGGTACAGGTGAAGGTCGGCATCGAATTGCGAGGGACGCCGGCGGGCATTGCCGAGGGCGGGGTGCTCGATCACGCAACCACGGAAGTGGAGGTGGAGTGCCTGGTGACCGAAATCCCCGACACCATTACCGTAAGCGTGAAACATCTGGGGACCGGTGACACCCTGCTGGCCAAAGACCTGGAGCTTCCCCCGGGGGTCGTCTTGTTAACCGACCCCGAGGAGCGCATCGCCGCGGTGCGCGTGCTGGCTGAGGAGGTCTCGCCCGAGGAGGAACCCGGGGAAGAGCCCGAGCAACCGGAAGTGATCGGCCGCGCCCCGGAGGAAGGGGAGTCGAAGGGCGAGGATTGAGCCGGTGCGGGCCGGGACGGTGTGCTCGCGCGGGAGCGTGGGGCAGGGTTGTGAAGCTGATCGTCGGTTTGGGAAACCCTGGTTCGAAGTACGCGGCCACGCGGCACAACGTGGGCTTTCGTGTGATCGACGAATTGGCTTCGCGATGGGATATCGCTACGAAGCAGGAGAAGTTCCACGCGTGGTTCGGCAAAGGCGTAATCTGCGGAGAACCCACCCTGCTGCTCAAGCCGACCACCTTTATGAACCGTAGTGGGCAGGCGGTGGTGGCAGCGGGGCGGTTCTACCGTCTGGAGCTCGCCGATTTAGCGGTGGTGGGGGACGATCTGGCCTTGCCGCCGGGCCGGCTGCGACTGCGGCCTTTGGGGTCGGCGGGCAGCCACCGGGGGCTGCAGGACATCATCAACCGCATGGGCACGGACGTGTTCGTGCGTTTGCGGATTGGAATAGGCAGTGCGATCGGCGATGCCGCCGACTTTGTGCTTTCGCCTTTCGTGGCGGAAGAAGAGGAGATTATCGAGCGGGTTGTGGCGCGCTCGGCGGATGCGCTGGAGTGCTGGATCACCAACGGTTCGGAAGAAACGATGAACCGTTTCAACGGGTTGGAGTTGTGACCGGCCGAGCGGACGTCGCGGCGCTCCCAGACGGAGGTATAGACCATTGAGACTGAGGCAGTACGAGGGTATGTTCCTGTTTGACTCGAGCTTTGCGACGGACATGTCCAAGGCCGAAGCCGAGATCAGGCGCATCCTGGATCGTGCGGAGGCGGAGATCGTCTTCTGTCGGAAGTGGGACGAGCGCAGACTGGCTTATGACATCAAGGGGCAGCGGCGTGGTACTTATGTGCTGACGTATTTCAAATGCCGCCCGGATACCATCGCCGGGATCGAGCGCGATGTGCGGTTGTCGGAGAACATTCTCCGCCTGCTGGTGCTCCAGGCGGAGCACGTGACCCCAGAGCGGATGAACGAGTTCGCCCCGGAGAAGCAGGTCGCCGCGCCGCCGAGCGAGAGCGAGGAACCCAAGCCCGATAAGGATACGCCGAAGGACGCTCTCGACAGCGGCGTGCCCGACGAGGGCGACGAACCGGTGGCATTGTCCGCGTCTTCCGAAGACGCCGACGAAGTGACAGAAGTGACAGAGTAGTCCCGTGCCCTGAACGAGGATCGTATGATGGCGAATTACAATCGAGTTATCCTGGCGGGCAATCTGACCCGCGATCCCGAGCTTACGTACACGCCGTCCAATACACCGATTTGCAAGTTCGGCCTGGCGATCAACCGCAATTGGACTGATCGCCAGACGAACGAAAAGCGGGAGGAGACCTGTTTTGTCGACTGCACCGCGTTTGGGCGGCAGGGTGAAGTTATTAACCAGTACATGAGCAAGGGGCGCCCGCGGCTGGTCGAAGGGCGCCTGAATTTCGGTCAATGGACTGGTCAGGACGGGCAGAAACGCAGCAAGCTGGACGTGGTGGTC
>JAUWNF010000583.1 GCA_030612785.1 Phycisphaerales bacterium | reverse complement strand
GATAGTTGAGTATATGGCCCGGCTGTCGCAGCGTGGCGCGTAGAGCCAAGGATCGCGGACGCCCGATGGATGACTACACCGATGATCCGACGATCCTGAACGATGCGGACCTTTGGCGGCGCATCCCACCGTACCACTTTGTGTCCGATCCGACCGCGGGCGGAATCCGTATATCATCGGCGGCATTCGAGGACCATCCCAATGGAACTCCGATGTCCGTGTTCCTGGCGGACGTGGTTGCGGAGATCGAACGCGGGCCACAGGACGCCCTGGCCGGGCACGAGAGCTTTGGGCTGGCAGCCTTCACTGCGGGGCTGGCGCGCAGTTGTGAGCAAGGCGTCGCCCGCGAACCGCTCGCCGATGAACCTGCTCATGCTGTTGTCTTTGGCAGGAAAACGAAGTCCGTCAGCAGGAAACTTGCCAAGGGATCAAGATGGGTGGTTCCACCGGCGAACCGTTGATGTGCCCGGCGTTCGCTCACGGTGCCGCGCGGGCGGCGCAGCGGTCGAGGGCCTCTTCGAGAGCGGTGATCCGTTCGGCGTCGTCCGGCTGGTCTCGGCGCACGCGGGCCAGGTACTCGCGCAGTACGACCTCGGCCAGGTTCGGTTCGACGGTTTCGGCGTGCTCGAGCAGGAAGGTCCCGAACGCGGTTACCGTGACGGCACGGTCCGGGTGGGTCTCCGGCAGCGCCTGGGCCTGGATCGCGTAGGCTTCCTCGTAGGCCGACGCGGCGGCGGTGAAACCATCGCGTGCGGCGCGCAACGAACCCAACTGGGTTAGCGCCTTGGCTACGTTCGGATGTTCAGACCCCACGGTCTTGCGGAACAGCGTGAGGGCCTGCTCAAACAGCTCCTCCGCTTCTGCGGTTTCTCCCTTGGCTCGAAGCACGTCAGCCAGGTTGTACAACGTGACGGCGACTTTGGGGTGCTCCGGACCGTAGAACTCGCGACGGAACGCCAACACTTCGCGTTGCAGGTCTTCCGCCTCATCAAACCGGCCCAGACGGGTCAACACCGAGGCCAAGTTGCTGGTGAAGACAGCGATGCCCGGATGGTCCTCGCCGTGGAGTTCGCGGAACAGGGCCAGCGCCTCGCGGAACACCGGTTCGGCTTCGGTGGGTCTACCGGTTCGGACGTAGATGGTGCCCAGCGCGTTCTGACAGGCCAATACGGTAAGGTGCTGATCGCCGTGCACTTTGCGATAAATCTCCAGCGCCTGACGGTAGAGCGCTTCGGCCGTCGCGTAATCCCCCAGCTTGATCTTCACGCTGGCCAAGTGGGCGGTCGCCGCCGCGAAGAAGTCGTTTCCCTCGCCGAGATGCTTTCGTTGAATCTCGAGGGCCTCGCGGAACAGCGGTTCCGCTTCGGCGTATTTGCCCATCCGCTTGAGCAGATCGCCCCACGCCACCATGCCCTCCGCCAGATCGGGATGGTCAGCACCCAACACCCGGCGCTGGATGGCCAGCGATTCGTCGTAGAGCTTTTCGGCCTCGGCGTAAGCTCCCGCCTTCTTCAGCGTGGTGGCCAAGTTGTTGATGCACATCGCAGTGTCGGGGTGCGCGTCTCCGAAGGTGCGGCGGGTCATCTCCAGCGCTTCGCGCATCAGGGGGACCGCTTCGTCGAGTTTCTCCCGGCGCGCGAACAACCAGGCGAGATCGCCCACGCTCTTGGTGGTGAGGCGATCGTCCGGTCCCAACTCGCGCCGGCGCAACTCGACCGCCCGACGCAGCATTTCCTCAGCCTTGTCGTATTCGTTGATGTAACCCGACAGCATACCGAGGTGGTTGTAGCTCAGGGCCAAATCGACGTGGTCTTCGTCGAGTTGCCGCGTGCGGATGTCCAAAGCACGGCGCAGAAGCGACTCGGCCTCCGCGTAGGCGCCCCGGCGCCTGAGCATGTTGCCCAGGTTGTCCAGCGCCGGCGCGACCGTTAAGTCGTCCTCTCCGTATTGCGCTTCGTAGTAATCCAACGCCGCCCGCAGGTGCGGTTCGGCTTCGTCGTAGAGCCCCAGCCCGGCGTAGGTCCGGCCAATAGTGGTGCGCACAGCAGCGGCCACTTCGGGCTGATCCTCCAGCTCCGTCTCGACGCGGACGGCGGCGTCGGCCAGCAGATCCTTGAGCAAGCCCACGTCACGCCCCTGCGCCGTCCCCGGATCGACCGAGGCGAGCATGTCTTGCAAGAAGGATTGGATTTGCCGGGCCTTTTCGGTTTCGGTCTCGGCCTGGATCCGGGCCTGGGTTTCGCTCTCTTGGGCGAGCAGCGCCTTGTCGCGTTCTTCGGCGATGCGTCCGGCCTGCACGGCGGTGATGGCGGCGAAAGCAATCACCGAGACGGCCAGCAGCCCGAGCAGCGCCGCCGGGATCTTGTGCCGAGTTACCAGCTTGCGAATCTGGTACGCCGCGCTGGGCGGGCGGGCGAGGATCGGCTGACCGGTGAGTTGCCGCCGGACGTCATCCGCCAGAGCAGCAGCGCTGTGATACCTTCGGTCCGGCTCTTTTTCCAAGGCCTTGAGAACAACAGTCTCGAGGTCTCCCCGGAGCGTGCGGTTGATCGTGCTCGGCTTGCGCGGAACGTCCTCACAGATGGGGCGCAAAGCCTGATGCGGTGCCGCCCGATTGATCTCGTAGGGGAGCTGCCCGGTCAGCAGCTCGTAGAGCATGACCCCCAAGGCGTAAACGTCGCTGCGCAGGTCGATGGCGTCGGCGTCGCCGCGAGCCTGCTCGGGACTCATATAGGAGAGCGTCCCGACGATTCGCCCCGTCTCGGTCAGCAGCGTGGTCTGGCTGACGTCGGCGT
>JAUWNF010000311.1 GCA_030612785.1 Phycisphaerales bacterium | reverse complement strand
GACAGGAGGTCATCGAGTTTGCCGTCCAACTGATCGAGTCGTCCGAGGTTGGCCACAATACGTTGGGTGGTGCGGCCATGGACTCGATAGGCCTCGACCACCTGAAGGTACTTGTAGGAATTACGCAGAGATGTTGTTACTACGCCCAGGGCGTCCGCCGTGCAAAAACCGCCCTCACGGCCCCAAGAACGGCGATTCCACCCCGGAACCACACCTCAAACTGGCAAACATGGGGTAGGGGTTTTCCCTAATGGCATTGCCGGCGGTCGCGTGGTATACTCCGGCATACTTCTCCTGGTGGGGGAGAAGAAGAGAGGGAGAAGTGGCTTTTCGCGCGGTGCTCTTCCTCAGCGGGTGGTGGGCACCGCGTGTTTTTCAGGCTGTCGATTCAATCGTCCATGGTGATCCCCAATGTAGCGTCACCCCTTGTGGGTGACGAAGAATGAGATTGCGCCGCCCACAAGGGGCGACGCTACAGATTAAATCGACAGCTTGTTTTGGCGCAGCGCACACCACCCCGTCCAGCGGATACAGGTTCCACCGCCGGCCTGAGCATCAGATCGTACTTGTTAGTCGGAGGGTTCAGCCTGCCAGCGCGGGGTTGGGGAACGAGCCGACCCGCACCGCCAGATCATCATCGGGGTTGTCGGGCTCCTCGAAGACCACGGTTTCTGCCACAAAGACCACGGTATCCGCCTCGGTGACCAGTTGGATGTAGTACCCCTCGTCGTTTACCAGAAACGGGCGGCGTTCGCCGGTACCGTTCAACCCGGGTCCGAAACGGATGTTGATCCGCCCCCCACCCACCAGAATGGTCGATCCCTCCACGGTGCAGACATTGCACACCTTGCCGACCGAGAACTGCACCGAGCCGTCCGTGCCGATCACGACGAAGCGGTCGTCCTCGTTGTTGACGTCCCGGACGGTCGGGAACATCGCGTCGCTCTCGGGGTCCGGATCGCCCCACATCACGATTTCCTTAGGTAGTGAGGTCCCCCCACCTCCGCCGAAGAGATCGCAGCCGGCCAGACCACTGGAAATGACCGCCACGACGCCGACCACGAGCGTGCCGATAGGTAAGTGCTGTCGCTTCACGTTTACACTCCTTAATTCGCCGAGGTTCACAGGTGTTCTCCGCCCGGCGATCTCCGCACGCCGGGACCGGGCGTCGTTCGGTGCCATGCCCTGACGGCACTGCCGGGCACCGTCGGTACCCGTATCGCCATCGCGCCCGGCAGGACTCGAACCTGCGACCTCCGGTTTAGGAAACCGATGCTCTATCCAGACTGAGCTACGAGCGCTTCCCGCGTTCTTGATACCAAAAACGCGGTTTTTCGCAACCCCCAAAGCTGCGAATTCAATTGTGTGCCCGCAATGTGTGCCCCTAGCCTGCATCGCCCTCCCCCCTGGTACACGCGACCGACGCCTCACGGGCCCGGTCAATCGCCGACCGATCCACCTTAGCATAGTAGCGCATGGTTGTCTCGCTTGAACTGTGACCGGCCATTTTCTGGACCTCGTGAGGCGGCATCCCAGATTCCAACCAGTTCGTGATGGCGGTCTTACGAAGGGCATGGAAATCATCCTCGGGAAGATTGGCCCGCCGACAGCGGACGTGGTACTTCCTGAGGAAGCTGTTCAAGATTCGCCGCTGGGTGACCGAGCGATTGCGCGAATATGTGGTCAAGGGTGAACATGTCCACCATTGTGACCCGGGCCGCCTGCTGCTCCGGCGAGAGGGCGCCAGAGTAGGAGTCCGCCACCGAACCCGTGCCCGATTTGCTGGGGCAGTCTGATTATGATAAGATTCCAAATATAATGGCACGCGTCTATGTGGAAACGAGCTTCTTCAGCGCTTGTGTCAGCACGAGGACAAGTCCCAAGAGCATCGGCTGGCGCGAAACGAGCAACGAATGGTGGCACACGCAGGCGCCCCGACATGAGTTGTACGTCTCGGATGAAGTGGTTGCGGAGTTGTCCGACCCGGATTTCTCCCAGGGGCCCGCAGCGCTGGCGATGCTTCGTGGCCTGCGGCTTCTGGAGCTCGGGCCGGAAGTGCGTGGGCTGGCCGAGATTTTGGTGCGGGAGAAGCTGATGCCGCGCCCGGCGGTAGCCGGCGACGCGATCCACATCGCTGCCGCGACCGTACACGGGATGGACTACGTGCTGACGTGGAACGTACAACACCTGGCGAATCCGAACAAGCGGACGCACTTTACCACGGCGTGCCTGCGACTGGGGCTAATGCCGCCGCAAATTGTGACCCCCGATCTGTTGGTGGAGACCGACGAATGAGCAGGTCTGAACCGGCAACGCGCAAGAGCGAAGAGACGCCCGTTGACGACGTGCGGCAGGTCCGTGAGAAGCTTAGTCGGGAAGCGGACAACGACGTGAACCGTTTGGCCGATCGCGCCCGTCAGGCCGCCGAGAAGTTGCGCGACCAGCTCGGGCTCAAGCCGGCCAAACCCTGACCGCCACGTGCCGACGGCGGATTCTCCCACCAACCGCAGATGTTTTCCTTACTCCACAAGGCAAAACCGGCGGGCGTACTGGGGAGGGGGGGAGACGTGCGTTACCCGTGGAGCAACCGGGCGGGTGAAGACCACGGGTAAGCTCCGCCGCTGATCGCGACTCCGCTTACCCATGCCACCCGCCGACGGGCCTTCCTCTGGCTGAAAGCTGATGGCTTCACTCGCCACCCAGCCCAGGCGATTCCTGAACTAACCCCGACCACCCAACGTGCAGCTCTGCTGTAATCCACACCCCTTTCACTTGACACTCCCCCCGTAGACTTCCTACGATGTAACCTATCGGCATGGCAGTTCCCATATTGGCCAAGGCCGACCTCGGACGCGGAGAGTCCAAGTCTGTGAGTTTCTTAGCTGGAGGATGCGATCATGGCCCGTCGTAATCTGTCCGTGCTGGTTTGTTGTGCAGCCGCAATTGCCCTCGCCTCGCTCCTCCGCTGCAATGCAGCTTCCACTGGCGGTGGAAAGGGCGACGACGACACGGCAGAACAGCCTATCCCGGCTGACGAGCCACCAATCCCGCCCTACGAGACAGATGCCGATTGCGACGACGGCAACGCGTGTACGGTTGACGCCTACGAGTCCGCCACTGGCGCCTGCTCGAACATCCCGCTCGCGTGTCCTAGCGGCGAGGTCTGCGACCCGGATACGGGGGACTGTGTCGCTGTGGAAGTTTCGTTCGACGGAGAGACGGTGCGCGCGCCGGGGAGCCTCATCGTTTCGGAGGGAGTTGAACACGAGGATGAAGGCCCCGTCTCGGCGGAAGGGTTGGTCGCAGTTGTCAAGGATGGTGAGACCTATCTATACCATCCTGGGCTGGGTGACGCCGCATTGTCCCATTACAACTCACGGCGTGCTATTGGGTTCTTCATTGCTCGGTTCTCCGAAGACGTGACAGCAGCAAAGATGGCGGGAGGGCTTGCAGCCCGTCTGGCCATCGACGAGAGCAGGACGCTAGCCACAGGTGCTACCGTACAACGTTTTTCTGTCGGGACCTACCTCGTCACGAATGAAAAGGCACGATGGCTGGCGGTCAAGAGTTCCGCTATGGACGGACCGGTGTTCTTGCGCCCGCGCGATATGTTCATTACTGACTTTTTCCAGATTTTCGACGAAATCTTGCAGTGGTTGGAAAACGGCTTTATCGAAGACGAAAACTCTAGGGCAATCCTAGTAGGACCGGACCCGGTGGAGACTTTTGGGAGTGTCGTTCCCATTCTGTCTTCGCCATTGCGGTATCTTGATCGAGACCTGGAGGATTCAATTCGTGAAGCACGGGAGCACGATGCAGAGCTCTTCACACGTGTCAACGCCATCGCGTTCCTGGCGATGAATGCAGAGGCAGTAAGGCAAATAGCCGGAGTGGTCTCCGTCGAAGAGTGTATGGAAACGGCGGCAAAAGGCGCATTGATGGCCGCTTTTGAGGACTACTTCATCGACGCGATAGCGGGAGATGAGCAACTACTGGAAGAACTTGAAGAGGAACTGCTCCACGGGTTTGCGCAGGATGTTGGATCGTGCGTGCTTGAAACCCATGGGGGGCCAGTAGGGTGGGCTGTGGCGCAGGCTCTTGATATCCTCTCAGCCTTGGACTGGGTCATCGAAGACGGTGTGATCGCCCAAATGCATGTAATGACGACGCGCGCATATGACAGCGTTGAAGGCATAAGCCTAGACGAGAACCAGGCACCGGTTGTCGATGCGGGCGACGGCCAGACGATTGTTTGGCCGAACGATACCGTCGATCTGCTTGCACATGTGAGCGACGACGGCCTTCCGACAACGTCAAGCCTCTCCGGTAACTGGGCGGTGGAGTCCGGGTACGGTACGGTAACCTTCAGTGATCCCGGTAGCGCGAATACGACAGCCACGTTCGGAAGCCCAGGCACATATGTCCTAAGCTTCTCCGTGTCCGACGGTGACAAGACGGGCTCTGATAGTCTCATTGTAACCGTCATTGACGACGAGACTCCGCCCTCTTGCTCCGTGGCGCCGTCGAGCTACGACTTTGGGGAGGTTGACATCGGTTCGTTCGACTCTCTGACGTTCACCATCCGGAATGACACCAGCGGAACCCTGACGGGCAGCGTGAGTTTATCATGCTCGCATTACTCCATCATCTCCGGCAGTGGCTTGTTCAACTTGAGTTCCGGTCAGAGCCACACATTCGGGGTGAAGTTCACGCCGACTTCCCCCGGCGCCCACACATGCACGATCAGTTTGGGAACCGACTGCGGAAGCGTAAGCGTAACGGGCGTCGGTCAAGGCGAGCCGCTGAGTTGTAGCGTATTCCCGTCCCTCCTTGATTTCGTCCAGGTGGACATTGGCTCGCATTCGGACAAGACCTTCAAGATCGAGAACACGGGCGGCGGGACGCTGGAGGGAAGCGTGAGCGAGTCTTGCTCGCACTTCTCCATAGTGTCAGGCGGCGGGTCCTACAGCCTGGATGCGGGC
>JAUWNF010000536.1 GCA_030612785.1 Phycisphaerales bacterium | reverse complement strand
TGCGTGGTGGTTCGCGGCGGTTGTTTTTTGCGCTGTGGTATTCGTGCTGCCGGATGCTTCCGGCACGGATTGGATGGCTGATGCGCCTGCCGTGCCCCTGCGAGAGCTTGGTCGTGCCAGCCCGCTAACCTTAAACGAAACGGCCGTCGACGAACCCTGCTGACTCATTCACCCCGCCAGCCCGCAGGTGCCTTTTTCAGGGACGACTAGATCGTAGGCGCACTGCCTGGCCAGCGCTTCACGGGCCTGACGGGTGCGGGCCACCACGGGGTTCTCCGTATCAGTCGCTTTGCCGTTCACTCGAATCCTCCCCGACCAGCATTTGCGGTGTCAGAATGGTCGGTGTCAATAGCCCTGGGCATCACCGAACTCCAAGGAATATTATAGCCAAGCAGGGCCTCGTTTTCCAGCCGGTGAACGACAACGCCACCTGACGACCGAAGGCCGAGGCGAAGCTGCGCTGTGCGGACCTCTTCTTTCCGGTTACGATGACGCGATGAATTGCCACCTGGTCCGCCCAGCGGACCCTACATCAGTGGAGGTTTCGTGGTGGTTGAGCCCAAGCCAGTAGCGATTAAGAAGATCACGGCGGGCAAGACGTTGCGGAAGTTGATGGCCGATCACTTCTACGAGTTGGATCGGGCAGCGAAGGAAGGACGTCCGAAGGTGGCCTGGTGTACCAGCGTCGGACCGGCCGAACTGCTGCGCGCCATGGGCTTCGTGGTCTACTTCCCGGAGAACCACGGAGCCATGCTCGGGGCCACCCGCATGGCCACCGAGACCATCCCCGCCGCCAACGCCATCGGTTACTCGCCGGAGGTATGCTCGTACATGACCAGCGACATCGGCGCCTTCCTGCAAGGCCGCACGCCGCTGTCCGACGCCTATGAGGGCATCGAGGCCATTCCCAAACCCGACGTGCTGGTCTACAACACCAACCAGTGTCGCGAGGTATTAGACTGGTTCGCCTGGTACGCGCGGCATTGGTCGCGGCCGCTGCTCGGCATCGAGTGTTACCGGGGCGTCGGCGAAGTGACCGGCGTACACGTCGCGGGCATCGCCGGGCAGATCGAAGCCCTGGTCCAACCGCTCGAAGAGATCACCGGCGCGAAGTTCGACATCGACCGCCTGCGCGAGACCGTGCGACTTTCGCGGGAGTGCTCGGACCTGTGGAAAGAGGTGCTGGAGACGGCGGCGACCCGGCCCTCGCCGCTGACGTTCTTCGACAGCACCATCCACATGGCTCCGGCCGTGGTTATGCGCGGAACCCAAGCGGCCATCGACTACTATCACGAGCTACTGCCCGAACTGAATACACGCATCACTGACGGAGTAGCGGCTGTCGAGGGCGAACAACTCCGGCTGTATTGGGAGGGCATGCCCATCTGGGGGCGCCTGCGCGATCTGGCTACGCAGTTCTTGGAATTGCGGGCCTGCGTAGTGGCCAGCACGTACGCGAACTCATGGATATTCACGGCCCTCGATGCGGATGAACCGTTCGAGTCGATGGCCCGGGCGTACACCGAGTTGTTCATCGTGCGCTCCGACGTGCACAAGGAGAAGTACCTCCAGGAGATGATCGGCACGTTTGGCGTCGACGGCATCGTGTTTCACGATTCCAAGACCTGCCCGCACAACACGAACTGCCGCTATGCGATGCCTCAGCGCTTGCAAGAACGGCTCGGCGTGCCCTCGATCACCATTGCCGGCGACCTGAACGACCTGCGTTGTTACTCCGACGAGCAGGCCAAAACTCTGATCGAAGCCTTCGTCGAGCAGCTCGCCCGGCGCTGATCCGGAGCGCTGATCCGAGCCCGGAGCGCAAGCAATCGGTTCCTAACCGGGATTATTTATGAACGCAGAGACGCACACCTCGAGGTAGGCAACTACCCATGGCACAGCGCCGGTCACTAGGTTTGGATGTCGGGGCGTCGGCCACTAAGGCCGTATTGCTGGACGGCGAACTCGTGCGCGCCCGGGCGCTGGGCAAGTCCGGCGCGGACTTCGGCACGGCGGCAAAGGCCTGCTTTGACGAGGCTATCAGCACCGCCGGCCTCACCGTTACGGACATCGACCGCGTGGTGGCCACCGGCTACGGGCGTCGCAACGTGGACTTCGCCACCACGACCGTGACCGAGATCACCTGCCACGCCCGCGGGTGCCATGCGAACTTCCCCCACGCGATCACCATCGTGGACATCGGCGGCCAGGACAACAAGGTCATCGTGGTCGAGGACAACGGCGCGCGCCGCAACTTCAAGATGAATCGCAAGTGTGCCGCCGGTACGGGCGCCTTTCTCGAAGAGATCGCCAGCCACCTGGACACGCCGCTGTCCACGTTCAGCGACCTGGCCCGCCAGGCCATCGGCAACGTCGAACTCGGCTCGTTCTGCACCGTGTTCGCCAAGACCGAGTTGCTGGCCCTGATCGCTCAGGGCACGCCGCTGCCGGAGATCGCCAAAGCCGCTTTCCGCTCGGTGGCCAAACGCATCCTGGAAATGGACCCGCTCCAAGGCCAAGTGGTGATGACCGGCGGAGTAGTGGCCCACAACCCGATTATCGTCGAACTGGTGTCCGAAGCTCTCCACCGCGAAGTGCTGGTCCCCGACCACCCCCAATACACCGGCGCCCTGGGCGCGGCCTTGATCGCAAGGGAGATGTGAGGACGGCACTGCCAGGGGAACGTGTAACCACTCCGGCGAACGAATCCCTTGACCCGGATGATATTCATGTTCTTATGGACGAGCCGGCTTTGTTCGGAGACGTGATGTGGTGCCTGTCCCGTAGGGACATGTGATAATAGCCCAGCGATTCGGGGGCTGTCGATTTAGTCTGTAGCGTCGCCCCTTGTGGGCGGCGCATCCGGGTTCCTCGTCACCCACAAGGGGTGACGCTACATTGGGGACCGTCACGAATGGCTAAACCGACAACCCCGTCATCGCTGGGAACGCGGTGTCGAAGGAAGCATCAAACGCGCGCATTCCGGATACCGGAACAAGCGCCAACAGTCTGGAGGTTACGTCATGAACCTCGACGCACTGTTTTCGCCGCGGGCGGTGGCCGTGGTGGGGGCTTCCAATCGCGAGTTGACCATCGGCTACCGCATCATCGAGAACCTGCTGGACTTCGGCTACACGGGACCGATCTACCCGGTAAACCCCAAGGGCGGAGAGATTCGCGGGCTG
>JAUWNF010000127.1 GCA_030612785.1 Phycisphaerales bacterium | reverse complement strand
CCACGTCCGCGATCTGCCGGACATCCTTCGCCGGCTCAACAATCCGAACGTGGTCCTCACCCACCTGACGCGCCGCACGGGCATCCGTGAAGCCAAGGCGATCCTGGGTGATAGCATCCCGGCGGGGGAGCTGGAGCGCGTGTCGATCTTGATGGATCGTCCGCGGCGGGGCTCCAGGACCCCGGAGGCGCGGCGAAACCACACAGAACCGCGGTCTCCGACTCGCTAGCGCCGTCTTCCCTCAAAGTCGCCGCATACCGCCTTCAGCAGCACAACGCCCAATAACATGTCGGGGGCAGGCCCCGGGACGCGTGTAGCGCCCGCAGAAACAGGCGCCCTGCGGCCTATCCGGGGCCAGGCGCGTTGAGTCGGCGTCGTATTGTTCCGATATCTATGTGCAAGGTGCGAGGTGGCGTCCTGGCGGCTTGGCGACCCGTGGCAGAGGTGCGTGGTTTTTCGCACCTGCGAGGACGCCGTCGTCCACAAAATCGGACTGGGGCATTTGCCTTCAGCACTCGATGAATTGTATGTCAAGTGTGGGGAGAGATGAAAGCTCGGCCAGTAATGAAACACCCGGACTCCGAACAACCTGGCACATGGCGTGGACGCTTCAAGGACGCGTTTTTCGGTCTGCAATGCCGGGCTACCTGTGGGGTGGTCAGCCTGACGTTCGCGATGGTGGCGTTGGTCTGCTGGCTGTTCGTAGGGATGAGCAGCAACCTGGCGGGGCGGTTGCAGCGGCAGCAATGTGCCCAACTTTCCGCGGTGCTGGCCCAAGCGGCGGCAAACGCGATGGAGCACCGTGACGCTCGCGCCCTGGATACCCTGGCCAACCAGTTCACCGGCTCGGATTCGCTCTTGTT
Organism: Phycisphaerales bacterium; assembly: GCA_030612785.1. Lineage (GTDB taxonomy): Bacteria > Planctomycetota > Phycisphaerae > UBA1845 > UBA1845 > JAAEQG01. The sequence goes on along the minus strand of JAUWNF010000127.1, from coordinate 7,519 downwards.
CGTGACGTTCTTCGACGCGGCGGGGCAAGTGGTGGCCAGTGCCGAGGTGGACTCGGCCCGCTTGCGGCGGACCGGTCCCCAGGAAGTGGCCCTGGTCAGCGGCGGCACTCTGGGCACACCCGTGTTCGTTCCCGCGCGCGACGGCGGAGATGCCTACCTGGACGTCACCTACCCTATCAACAAGTGGCTGGAACTCGATCGCGGAGAAGTGCAGGATGCCGAACCGTCACCCCCGAGACGCACGGAACTGCTTGGCTACGTGCGCATGGGGCTGAACGTGGAGCGTTCGCTGCACGAACTATCTACCTCGATGGATCTTGTTTCGGGCACCGCCATCCTGATCGCGATCGTCACGGTACCTCTGGCGTTCTTCATCGTTCGTCATGTCGTAGAGCCGACCAACGAACTGTCCCGCGTGACCGACGCCTTCGCGAGCGGCAACTTGAGCGCCAGAAGCGGGGTCCGCCGCAGGGACGAGATCGGCAAGCTGGCCAACGCGTTCAATCATATGGCCGACCTCCATGAGCGAAACCATAATCAACTCGTCGCTCTGAACGCGGAGTTAGAGGAACGGGTCAGTCGTCGCACTCAGCAGTTGCGCGAGTTGGCTTCGCGCGATCCGCTAACCGGGCTGTACAACCGCCGCCACTTCAACGAGGTCCTCACGCGCCGGCTCGCCGAAGCCCGCCGCTACGACACCCCGTTGTCCTGCCTGATGCTGGACCTGGACGACTTCAAAGGCACCAACGACACGCACGGGCACCAGGTGGGTGACGAGTTGCTGGTCCTCACCGGCCTGACCGTCACCAGCCAACTGCGCGCCGCGGACGTCGCCGCGCGGTTCGGTGGTGACGAATTCGTGGTCCTGCTCCCGCAAACCACGTCTCAGCGCGCCCGAACCCTGAGCGAGCGTATCGCCGAGAAACTGGCCGCCGGGGTACGCGAACAACTTCCCCACGTGAGACTTACCTTGAGCATTGGGATAAGCAGCCTGCAAAACGTGGACTCCGATGATCCGGACGACCTGATCCGGGCCGCGGATCGAGCCCTCTACGCCGCGAAATCCGAGGGCAAGAATCGGATCGTCACCGCCGCGGTCGGCGCATCGTAGCACCCGAGCTTCAGCCATCATTCGCAAACGGCGGCGGTCCTGCGCCAAGCGTTTTACGGGTTGCAATACGCTTCCCCGGGGGGCGTCAAGTGGGCCGCGGACACAATATTCGCGGACGCCGCTCGAAATCATCTGTAGTGAGTGGGGTGCGGCGAGTTATAGGCGCACGCAACGTTTCTAATCGCCGAATCCGCGTAGATGTGGTAGGCTTTCTGTACATGTGGGCAACGATCGGGAAATACGTGGGCGGCAAGGTGCTCACCGCCATCCTGGTGGTGCTGGCCTTTGGCTGCGGTCTGTGGGCGTGGAAGCATCCCGAGGAACTCCGGACCATCGGGCACGTGCTCAAGTTCGTCGCCATCTGGATCGGCATCGCGCTGGTGTTGCCGTGGGCGATGTTTCCGGTGTTGCCCTGGGTAGTGAAAAAGGAGTCCAATGTTGTGGCGGGCCTGCTGCTGGCCGGCATCACCGCACTGGATGTGGTGGTCGCTCTGCTGATGACCGGTGTCTCCGGGCTGGGCACGCTTACCTGGATGGTGCTGCTGCTTGGATTCCTCTCCGCGGGAGTCTATAATTTTGTGGTCTGCAACTTCCAGGCCAATCGCATTGAAGATTCTCTTTGACGCAACCGAACCAGAGGGCGGCCCATGCCAACCATGAAATCCGGCGATCGTATCGGCAACTACCTCCTGCAAGAGTGCGTCGGGGCGGGCAGCTTCGGCGAGGTCTGGCGGGCCAAGCATCACGTGTTCGACGAGATCGTAGCCATCAAGATCCTGACCGACCCCCAATACGTGCGCAACTTCCGGCAGGAAGGCGTAGTGGTCCATGGCCTACAGCACCCCAATATCGTACGGGCGTTCGACATCGACCCCTACGCCGATCCGCCGTATCTGATCATGGAGTATGTGGACGGCCCGTCGCTGCGCGAGGTGGTGGACGCGCATCCCGCGGGGCTGCCGGTTCCCGCCGCGGTGGAGATCATGCGGGGGATACTGGCGGCTCTAGTCTGCGCCCACGATGCCGGGCTGGTACACCGCGACGTCAAACCAGCCAACGTGTTGTTGAGTCGCCCCGGGGACGACATCGCCGAGGTTCGCCAGCAGGATGTCAAGGTGGTGGACTTCGGCCTCGGACGCACCGGCGGAGTGACCACCACGTCGATCATGCAGTCGGGCAGCCTGCTCACCGAGGGGGGCAGAAACATTGCCGGCACCATGGCGTACATGTCGCCGGAGCAGAAGACCTCCGGTGAACTGGACGGACGCAGCGATCTTTACGCGTGCGGCATTGTTCTGTTCGAGATGCTCACCGGCGTTCGGCCGGAGGGCAACGAGTTGCCCAGTTCGGTTTGCGCGGAGGTGCCCCCGCATCTGGACGCGGTGTTCAAACGGTGCTACGCCCGTTTGGATCGGAGGTTCGGATCAGCCCAAGAGATGCTGGAGAGCCTGGCCGGCGGGCGCGTCGGGTCTGCACCACCGCCGCCACCCACGCACACCCCCGTGGGGACGAGACGCGGCGCGGCATGTCCGAGCTGTCAGCAGAGGGTCAGGCCGGACGATCAGTTTTGCATCCACTGCGGGGCGCAATTGGTCGAAGCGGTGCCGCGTTGTCAAGAGTGCCAGGCGTTTGTCAGCAAGACGGACAATTTCTGCATATTCTGCGGCACTGACCTGCGCGTAAAGAGCTAGGCACCGTCTGACAACTTCCGTAGCGGCCGGCGTCCCCACCGGCCGTCGGCCTGCGAGACGCAGGCCGCTACAAAAACCGGGTTGTCAGACAAAGCCTAGCGAAGCGGCGGCGGCGGACGGGCGGGAGGTGATGTTATGGCGGTAGACGTATGGGTCTTCGGCCTGCTTCTCATCCTGCTGATCGCCCTGTTCTTTTACCTGGGTTTGCGCATAATCGGGGCAGTGCTCCGTGGAATCGGTACGCTGCTGCGGTGGGGCATCAGCCCCTGGAGCGCGAGGCGGGCGGGCGGCGTCCGGCGGGGTCCCCTGCGTACGGTGGCCTGGCGCACCGCTGCCCGGATCTGCCCGAATCCGCATTGCCGCCGGGCCAACGTTACGGTGGCTAGGTTTTGCGCTCAGTGTGGGCAGCGTCTGGAGTCGTAGTGGCATTCAACATGGCCACCCGGTACTCGGCGGTAGACGATATGGATGGCGATACGTCAGACGCTTTGAAGATCGAAACGGAGTTTCTGGCCGGCGTCGAAGCCAACTTCGAGAACGCCAAGGGCCGGCACTTCCGCGGCTCGATCTGGCAGACCACACGCGATGATGAAGTCGAGACGCTGCGGGCGGCGCTGGCGAGAAACCGCCGCTCGGAACCGCGGAAGCTGCTCAAGCAAACGCCGCATAATCGCCGCGTGACCCTGCACGGTTACGAGCGGCGATGGTGGTTCGGCCGACGGCGGACGGGGCTGGCCACCGCGTCGGTGTTGGCGCCGCTGGAACACTACGCCGAGAAGGACGTGGGTGACCCGCCGGCGGTGGACCTGGGCGAACTGCAGGACCACGTGCGGAAGATCGCCGGCGACGGGAAGGTGCCGCACGTGATCGGCGTCTGTGCGCCGACGGGTTTCACGGACGAGGCCCGGCAGGCGCGGCTCGAGCTACCCAACGTGACCTTGGTGTTGGTGGAACCCAACGCAGCCGGTGGGTGGCGAGTGAACACCGGCACCGCGAAGGTGCCGGATTACGTGCTCCGGGTTTTCGACCCGGAGGCGACGAACCAGAAGATCCAGCGCGTCCGGGACGAGATCGGCAAACACGGCGCCGACCTGCTCACCGGAGGATTGTCGGTCAGCGCGATCGCCGAACGCCTGGACCTGCCCGAGTTCCTGGTGGCGGAAGCGTTTGCTCGGGAGGCGACAGCCGATCCGGAGTTGCGGATGTCCAAGACATCCGGGGAAACCCTGTTGTTCCGGGGGGCGGCGACGATCAAGCAGGAGCGTGGCTCAATGGACGTGTTCGAGAGAATCAGGCAGTTGTTTTCGGGCGAGGCCGATGAGGCTCAGAAGATCAATGCCCTGGCTGAGCGCCGGGCATCCCTGGCCCAGCGGCGCGACCGCATCTACGAGGACATCGGCGGCCTGGAAAAGAAGGAGACCGAACTGCTCGAAGAGGGCAAGCGAACCTCGTCGCAGATCGCCCGGCGACGGCTAGCGGCCCAGCTCGCCCAGTTGCGCAAGGACATCGCCCGTCAGAACACCACCGCCAACATGCTGAACAAGCAGGTCAACATCCTCAGCACCGACATCCACAACCTTACCCTGATTCAGCAGGGGCAGGCGGCGGAGTTGCCCACCACCGAGGCCCTCACCAAAAACGCGGTGAAGGCGGAGGAGATGCTTGAGACGTTGGCCGCCGATGCGGAATTGGTGGGCGGGCTGGAGACCGGGCTGAGCGAGATGGTAACCGGCGACGAGGAGTTGGCCATCCTGAAGGAGTTTGAACAGACCGACGAAGCCGCGCCGGCCGAGACCGTGCGCGAAACGCCGGAGACTGAGGCGCGCGCAGCGGCGTCCGAAACCGCGCCGCCGACCGAAGCGGCGGCGGCCGAACCAACGCCTCCGGAGCGCGGTAAGCAAGCCGATCCCGAAGCGAGCTAGCGCGGCGCGCCCGATGGACGGATGCTGAACCGAACCGCGACCGTCAGAGGCTGTCGATTCAAGCTGTAGCGTCGCCCCTTGTGGGCGGCGCAGCCTCGTCTCTCGTCACCCACAAGGGGTGACGCTACACTGGGGATCACCATGGACGATTAAATCGACAGCCTGGTCAGGGAGCGGACCGAAGCGACGAAGGGTAATCAATGGGATTCCTCGACTGGTTGGCCAAGAGCAAGAAACCGCTGTCGCGTATGACCCGCAGTGAACTTCGACGGCAGGAACTGCTGCTGGAGAAGGAGCGTGCGCGGTTGTTGAACAAGGTCACCAAACTGGCGAAGGAGAAGCAGACGCTCTTCGAACGGGGCGCGGAGGAGAAAGCGCCCGAAGTGCGCCGGGTGCTGGCCCAGGAGTTCGAGACCAAGACCACCGAGCAACTGATGATCGGGCGGCAACTCAACATCCGCAGCAAGGAAGTGATGACCGTGTCGCGGCTGCGGATGATTCGTGAGAACGCCGACCGGGCCAAGGCGACCGGCAGCCTGTTCGGGCTGGTCAGCGAGAAGGACATCCTCCGCCTGAGCAAGCTGATCGAAAGGGACGATATCAGGGCCGAGGTGTATCAGGAGCGGCTGGACGAAATCCTCGCCGTCGGGCGGGGCGTCGATGAAGGCGCCGCCGGGCTGTCCGAAGCCGGGCAGACGGTGGTGGACATCTGGAACAAGATGGACACTGGGGTCATCGCGGATCAGGCGGAAGCCTTCGACGAAGCCGATCGCCGGGTGCGCGAACAGCAACGGGCGGCCGAGGCGTGAGCTACTACCCGAAACCATTACGACGTTCGATGCACGACCGCTGGCTCGGCGGGGTCTGTGCGGGACTCGCCGACTACCTCGGGCTGGACCCCACCCTGGTTCGGGTGGCTTATCTGTTGCTGAGTGTTCTATCGGTGGGGTTTCCGGGCACGCTGGTGTACATCATCTTGTGGATCCTGATCCCGGAGCGCGAGTACTACTGAAGTGCTGAGTGCTGAGTGCTGAGTGGTGAGTCTTGAGTGCTGAGGTTGAATTGCGATGGGATTGTTCAAGTCGGAAGAAGAGCGGCGCATCGAGCGGGACATGAAGGTGCGGCAGGGCGTGCGGCGGATCGAAAAGTCCATCCGCGAGCAGGGCAAGTTCACCGAGGAGTTCATCCGCAACGCGCAACACGCCAAAAAGATCGGCGATAACGCCCAGTACCAGTTCATCCGCAACTCGCTCAAGAAGACCGCCACCATTAAGCGAATGCTCGAACGCCAACTGCTCAGTGTGAAGAACGCCATGCTCATTCGCAAGCAGGCCGAGGCGTCGGCCGACTTCGCCTCGGCCATGGGCATGATGGCCACCGAAATCGGCAAGCTGTTCGGCGAAACCGACTTGGTCAAGACCCAGGCCGACTGGGAAAAAGCCATGGCCCAGTCGCAGAGCATGGAGGAACGTATGGGCATGTTCCTGGACGCGGTGGAGGACATCGCCGCCCAGGACGTGGAGATGAGTTCCACTACCGAGTTGGTCAGCGACGAGGAGATCGACCGCATGATCGAGGCGGAAACCGAGGCCGAGCACCAGAAGGAACTCGACCGCCTCAGCGGCCTGCGGGCCGAGTTGGATTCACTCAAGAAGGAGGGCGAGAAGCAGAAGTAGGGTGGGTGGAGTCCGCCGTAGGCGGGCGCAACCCACCAGTAGGAAGAGGCAGAAGCAAGAAATGGTGGGTCATTTGACCCACCCTACCAGGCTCGTAAGCGGGGGTTCGATTCATGAGCGACATGAATACAGTCTACCGAGCTGCGGATATTGAGGAAGCGGACATCATTGTAGCCTGGCTGGAGGAACGGGGCATCACCGCGCAGGTCAAAGGGTCGCTGGAGATTCCCGTGGTCTACAACCCCGGCGATATCGAGGTTTGCGTGGCGGACCCGGACGAGGCCAAACAGGCCATCGCGCTCCTGCGGGACCACTACCAACACGAAGCGCCGGTGGACGCCGGCGGCACGATCGAGGCGATGTGCGAGGAGTGCGGGCAGGCTTCGACGTTCCCCTCGGACCAGCGCGGCACGGTGCAGAACTGCCCGCACTGCGGAGAGTACCTGGACGTGCCCGGCGACGCGGACGCGGACTTCCCGGACGGCTCGGACGCCGGCGCCTCGGAAGGCACGTAGGGTGGGCACCGCTCACCAGTTAGCTGTCAGCCATTAGCTTTCAGCTATCAGCCGGAGTTACGCGGCTGAATTGGCTGAGGACCGCGTGATTCCGCGGATGCAAGCCGGGGCGTGACATGAAGTTTCTGGTCGATCAAGCGGTTTCCTGGCGCGTATACTGCCTTAGAATATCAAAACCGTGGAGGAAGGCTTGCGCGGCGGCGCCGTCGTGGTGGTCGGCGACGAAACGATCCGGATTCGTCGGCTACCGATGAGCTGAGCATTTACAGGATCAACGCGGGCGGTGCTCAGCCGGGCTGATAGCTAAAAGCTGAGAGCTGATAGCTTCTTATGGCTGTTTCATTCGTGACATTTGAGCGGCTCAAGCGCAAGGGCGTCGCTTCCTACAAGAAGGGCGACTACCTGGCGGCTAAGACGTATCTCGTCGAGGCGGCGGAGTGCATGGTCGAATTGGCCGAGAGTGCCAAGACGCCTGAGGCCCGCCGCCAGCACGAGGAAATCGCCAGCGAACTGATCGACTTGGCCAAGGACTGCGATCAACTCAAGAAGCGCGGCAAGCGGCCCCGCGTCCGGGCCCACGAGCCGGCCGACGCAACCGGCGGGG
>JAUWNF010000575.1 GCA_030612785.1 Phycisphaerales bacterium | reverse complement strand
CGGGCTTGGCCTCCCCACCCCCATATACACACCCCCCCCCCGCCGGCCGGCCGGCCCGCGGCCGCCCGCTACTTCAACTCCTTCTCCGCGGCCGCGAGCTTGCACATGTGCTCCCTGTCCTCGTGGGTTCGATCCCAGGCGCGCTTCTCCTGCTCGCGGTAGGCGATCAGACGATCGGTCAGCCCCTCAAAATCGACCTCGTGGGCGTCAAACTCCGGCCCGTCTACGCAGGCGAACTTCTGCTTGCCGCCGACGGTGACCCGACACCCGCCGCACATCCCGGTACCGTCCACCATGATGGGATTCAGCGATGCTATGGTCAGGATCCTTTTCTCCCGAGTTACCTTGGCGACGTTCTTCATCATCGGTACCGGGCCGGCGGTCAGCACCGCGTTCACCGGGTCTGACTTGTCGTCGATCAACTCCTGGAGCTTGCCGGTCACGAATCCGTGGTACCCGTAGCTGCCGTCGTCCGTACAGGGATAGACGATGTCGCACTTTGCGCGGAGTTCCTCTTCCATAATCACATACGGCTTGCTGCGCCCGCCGATGACCGCCGAGACCTTGTTGCCCACTTCCTCGAGCGCGCCGGCCTGCGGATAGATAACCGCGGTGCCGACACCACCGCCGACCAGCACGACGTGCCCGAACTTCTCGATCTCGGTCGGCCTACCCAACGGCCCCACCACATCCCTGATGCTGTCTCCGGTCTGCGACGCGCACAGCCGCTCGGTGGTGGCCCCGATCACTTGCACCACCAGCGTAATCGTCCCAGTGCTAGCGTCGGAATCGGCAATCGTGAGGGGGATGCGCTCGCCCTCCTCGCGAACCCGGACAATCACGAAGTGCCCGGGGCGGTGACGGGCAGCCACCCGGGGCGCCTCGACGACGAACCATCGAACTTGGGGAGCTAACCACTTCGCTTCGCAGATCTTGAACATGGTGCTGGTATTCTCCAAAGCAGGGATACACTCTGCGGTCGGCGTGGCCGGTTTCCGAACCAATATACCTGCTCCGCAAGTAACCCCGGAGAGGCTAAGGCACGAAAATATGCACGGCGCGTTCCAGTGGGGTCAAGAACCTAGCTGACCAGCGTGGTCAGATCACCTGTAGCGATCGTGCTCGCCGGCTTACCGAGCCTACGGCTCAACCAGGACATCACGTCAGGGGTGTAAGGCAGGTCGCCGTCCTGGACGACAGTCATCATGCGCGCGTCGCGACGGGCACGCTCTTTCTGCTTGCGAATCGCATTAGCCCGCCTTTGCACCCGGGCGGCTGCGGCTCTTCCGTCCAGGCGTTGCCTTCTACGAATCTTCATCAAGCTCCTCCTGCTGTCTATGGCAAAGGACGTGACATTGTGCACAGATCGAGTGGCGGGTCAAGGCGAAGGAATGACGGGCAAGAAACGGAGCGTCGGGACGCGGGACTGGGCTCTCACGCCGTTTGACCGCCTCGCCGGCCGTCCTTACCATTCTTTTGAGATGTTATGGGTCTCACGGAGATGGCATGAGCCCACGTCGTCCAACCCGACAGGTCCTGGTGGGAGATGTGCCGATCGGCGGGGACGCCCCCATCGCGATTCAGTCCATGACCAGCACCCACACCCGCGAGGTGGATAGGACCGTTGCACAGATACGCGGGTTCGCCGCCGCGGGGTGTGACTTAGTGCGGGTGGCGGTGCCCACCAAGCGCGATACCGAGGCCCTGCCCGAGATTCTGCGGCAGGTTCCGGTGCCTATCATCGCGGACGTGCACTTTCACTACGAACGAGCCCTGGAGGCGATCGAGGCCGGCGTGCACAAGATCCGCCTCAATCCGGGCAACATTGCCGCCCGCCGGCAGGTGGACCGGGTGATCGCCGCCTGTCGCGAGCGCCGCATCCCCATCCGCGTGGGGGTGAACGAGGGCAGCATCGTCGAGCGCCGTGACCGGGGGGTACGCGCCGTGGAAAAGGCCCTGCTCGCTGGGGGCCGCGGTGGGCTGGTGGAATTGATGGTCCACAAGCTCGAGGAGTACTTGCGCATCTTCGACGAAGACGACTTCCACGACGTGGTGCTGGCCGCCAAGAGCGCCGACGCCCGGTTGGCGATCGATGCCTACCGGGCCATATCCAGGCGGTTCGACTATCCGCTGCACCTGGGGGTTACGCACGCCGGTCCGCCCGAGACCGGGCGCATTCGTTCGATCGCGGCGTTGTCGGCACTGCTGGCGGAAGGCATCGGCGATACTCTGCGCATCTCCTACGCCAGCGATTCCCTCGACGAAGTCACCGACGCCAAGGAGTTGCTGTGCGCCTTGGGTCTGCGGACCCGCGACGCGCCGGAACTGATCGCTTGCCCGACGTGCGGCCGCCTCGAAATCGACCTGCTCAAGCTGGTCGGGCAAGTCCGCGAGAAGCTGGCAACCATCAAGATGCCGATCAAGGTGGCGGTGATGGGGTGTGTGGTCAACGGCCCCGGCGAAGCTGAAGGTGCTGACGTAGCGGTCTTCGCGGGCAAGGGCCGCGGGATCATCTGCGTGCAGGGCGAGCCGGTCCGCACGGTTACGGAAGCGGAGATGCTGGACGCTCTATATGAGGAGTCCGTCAAGTTCGCGGCCCGCGTCGAACGGGGCGAAGTCCAACTTGCCGGCTGATCGTCCGCCCCTGCCACGTATGGTATGATGGGGTTCCGAAGCGCCTTCCTGTCAAGCGTGCCTATCACGTGGGTGCGGACTCGACCACGCAAGAGACGAAGACCCGCCCCGGAGCCGGCACCGGTGAGCGCGATGGTTCATCGACCAGCGCCTCAATCGAGGGCTACGAGATCCTCTCGGAAATCCGCCGCGGGGGCCAG
>JAUWNF010000544.1 GCA_030612785.1 Phycisphaerales bacterium | reverse complement strand
TTCCGCCGGGCACCACGGCCCGGATGGCGGAGCTGTTGCCCGCCTGGCCGCCTTTCCCCGACACCAATGCGGCTCTCAAGCGACTCAACGAGCGATATCGCCTTGGCATATTGTCGAACATCGAGCAACATCTGTTCGAGGCCACCGCGAAGCACTTCGACGTCGAGTTCGATTTCGTGATAACCGGCGAGGACGTACGCGCCTACAAGCCGTCACACCTGCACTTCCACCGGCTCATCAATGCCTACGACGGGCGGGATTCGACGGTACACGTCGCCCAGAGCCTGTTTCACGACGGCGTGCCGGCCGGCCAACTCGGTATCCCTTTTGTCTGGATCAATCGGCGCGGCCAGAAAAACGACACGGAGGCCAAGCCTCTCGCGGAGTTCCCCGACATGGCCTCCTTCGCCGAAGCGGCATGTGGGTGAATGCGGAATAGCGAATGGCTGACGGAAAACGCCGAGTCGCAGCTAAGGCCGCTTCATTCGCTATTCGTTTTTCGCTATTCGCCATTATCCTCTGGTGGCTTTTCGCCGACACCTATGCCCGCCACTTTCCCACCAGCCGGGATGAAAACACCATTCGCTTTGCCCACTTCGGCAGCGCGGACGACTACGCCTTCTGGCGAGAGGTCGTCGCGGAGTTCGAGCGGACCCACCCCGGTACGCACGTCCGGCAGGAGTACGTCGTAGGCCTCTCCGGCTTCTACAACACCAAGATGCGGCAGCAGATTCTCTCCGGCACCTTGCCGGAGGTGGCGTTGATTCAACTGGGCCCTTTTCACGAACTGGCTGAGAACTTCGCTGATCTGGACGACTTCGTTACGCCGGGTGCCGGTTCCCGTGGGACCGGTGCCTGTGGGACCGGTTTTCCAGCCGGTCGGCGGGCGGCCCAGGTCGTCGGGCTTGGGGGACGCACGCTTCCACCCAGAGCGAGTCCCCCATCTCTGAAGAGATGGGCCACGCGCTCGGTCGATGAACTCAATGCGGTTGGCCTGCAAGCGTTTCGGTGGCACGGTCGCCAGCGCGGCCTGCCCGTCTCCGGCGGCAATCTGCTGATCTATTGCAACGCGGAGTGCTTCAAGCGGGCGGCCCACTTCCATGGCAGACCCGTGCCGCTGCCCTTAGACGATTGGACCATTGATGACTTTCGCGCTACGGCTGAGCTGCTCACCTGCGATTTCGACGGCGACGGGACCCTCGACCAGTTCGGCCTGTGGCACCCGCGGTGGATTTACTACTTGCCGCTGCTCTGGTCTTTTGGCGCCGACATCACCGACGCGACATACACGCGCTGGACGCTGACCGGTCCTAAGGCCCGGGACGCCCTGACCTTCTATCGCGATCTGATCGCCGGCGATAATCGCGTCTGCCCGCGGTACGGCGAGATGCCGCAAATCTGGCAGGACGTGGGGTTCCTAACCGGCAAGGTGGGCATGTGCGTCAACGGCCCGTGGTTTCAGCCGTTCCTGGCCAAGACGAAGCTGGCGGACTCCTATGTCGTCGCCCATGTTCCGCGTGGCCCCGGCGGGAGGGTAACTCGGGTCACCTTCGATGGTGTGGTCATCCGGGGCGACCTCGCCGGCCAGCGGCTCGAGTTGGCCCGCGAGTTCGTGGCCTTTGTCCTGTCTGAACCGGTGCAAGATGAGTTCGCGCGACGGGGGCGCGCCTTGCCGGCGCGGGTGGCATCGCAGGCCTCGTTTGTCGATCCGCCCGGCGATCCGCGACGCCTGCGTTTCGTCGAGGCGCTGGCGTATTCGCGCACGCAGCCGATCCTGCCGGGATTCGGCGCCGTCGATCGGGCGATCAACCGGCAGTTCGGCCGGCTGTTAGACGTTCGTCACCCGGCGAGTGTCGACGAAGTGCTCCAGTCGTTGATCGACGATCCCGTCATCCAGCGCAACTTCGTGATCGAGGGGGAGGACGCGCGATGAAGGGCTCGGGGCGGGCGGCGCGCTGGTTTCTGCTACCCTGGCTGGTGGGCATTGTGCTTCTGACGGTGGGGCCGATGGCGGGTTCGCTGCTGCTCTCCTTCACCGACTCGCAAGGCCTGTCGCTGCGGAAGATGTCATGGGTTGGCACTACGCATTATGAGAACATCCTGGCCGTTGACCACACTCAAGATCCGCGGGCCGGTGATCCGTGGTACTATGACGCGATGGGTGGAAGGCCGGCGGACGAGCAATTCTATCGATCACTGTATAACAGTCTGTATTACACACTCCTGGCTGTTCCGCTTGGTCTTGTCGCTTCGCTGGTGGTCGCCCTACTTCTGAACGAGAGGCTGCCCGGCATGAGCGCGATCCGGGCGGTGGTGTACCTGCCGCACCTTCTCGGCGGAGTGGCGACCATTGTGATCTGGAGTTGGCTGTTCAATCCGCGTTTTGGCTGGATCAACCAGGGCGTAGAGGGGCTGTATGCGGTTCTGGATTCTGTCTGGATGATGCTGTTCGGGGGAGATGTGACCGGCTGGAAAGCCGGTCCCACATACGTAGCGGCCGGTTCCATATGCTGGGGCACACCTGATTGGCTTTACTCGCCCATCTGGTGCAAGCCGGCGCTGGTCATCATGCACGTCTGGACGATGGGTGGGTCGATGCTGGTGTTTCTAGCCGCCCTGCGCCGCGTGCCCGCACGGTTCTACGACGCCGCCCGTCTCGACGGTGCCGGCGTATGGCAGCGTTTTCGCCGAGTCACCTGGCCTCAGATCACGCCGGCCGTCCTGTTCCACCTGGTGATGTCGCTCGTATTCCTTATGCAGGCGTTTAAGGAATCCTATCTGCTCGAACACAGTGCCCAGCGCGACGGATTGCTGTTCTACGTGCGTAACGTCTTTCGCGCGGCTTTCGAGCCGCCCTATGACATCGGGTATGCGTCGGCATTGGCGTGGATTCTCTTTGTCGTTTTTTGCGTCCTTTTGTTACCGCTGATCTTTAGTGCCAGACGTTGGGTGTATGAGGCGATTGACGATTGACGATTGGGGATTGGGGATTAGGGATTGATGTTGTGCGGAAAGTGATTGTCTATACTGTACTTGTTCCGGTCTGTGCGTTTGCGCTGTTGCCTGTGGTTTGGGCGTTTACCTCTTCGCTTAACAGCCCGTTGAAGAAGGCCGATTCTCAGGCTGCGGCGGGAATTCGGCGCGGGG
>JAUWNF010000035.1 GCA_030612785.1 Phycisphaerales bacterium | reverse complement strand
ACAGAATGGCGTTGTCAGGATCGACCGCCCGGACCCGGCGTAGCAACTCCTCCGTCTTCCCGCTGAACATGCACCCGCAGATCAGTTCGACTCTCCCGGCGCGCTGCGACCTGACCGATGGGATCCGCGTCTGATTTACGGTTTGACTCATTCCGTGGATCATACTCGGAGAACACGCGCAAAGCAGCACGGTAGTCAAGCTCAGAACCTTTTCGGACCCTTCGTCAACGCGGCATGTTGCGAACGCTCTTCGCTGGCGTCGATGCAACGACCATGCGGTGTGGCGTGCGATTGAAGTGTGGCATGAATTTCTCCAGTGCGACAACAGAGATGGCCGCACCCTGTTCGCGGTGCCCGGAAAGCACTTGCCTCGCCGGATTCACGAATCATAGAGTTGAGTAGGGCCGCGGGAGCGCCCAGCGAACCTCCCGTGGCGCCCGGGTTTGCAGAGTCGTGGGGTTGTCGCCGCAGGGAGATTGCTGCAATGCTTCCGACACCTGAAGACCATCCGCTCAGAAGGCTGTTCGCGGGGCTCGTCGAAAGCGCTTTTTACACAGAGATGGGCGTGGGCGACCCCAAACTGGTGGACTATGTGGCCGACCTGCTCGCCACGTTCGTCCACATGGACAGCGTTCGCCTCTTCACCGCTGCGGACGGCCAACATCTCGAGCGGATCGGGCTGATGCTGACCGCGTCTCTCGACGGTGAGCCCTCCTCCGCATTCCCTCGCGAGTTTTCAATCCATCGCCACATCGGCGATTACGCCCTGTTTTGGACCGGCCTATATCCTGAGCGCCTGCGTTTGGCGCGCCGGCCGACGTGGAGCGATGGCGTTCGCGACTACGTCGTCCAGGGCAAGCGTTCCTACCGGATTGCGTCGCACCTCGGCGACGACGCTTCCAAGCCGCCCTCCGATTTGCTGCACCGCCTCAGCGAAGAGTTCGAGTCGTGCGTGCACGGCCTGGGGTTGGTGCGCAAGAGCTGGGAACGTAGGGAAGAGGGCGAGCCCGGCGTGTCGGGGGATTTGCTCTACTGAGGGATAGCCCGTAGTCCGATATTACTGAATACATGACGCCCGTTCACACTAACGCGCCGAAGGTCTATCGTCTGTTTGCCGAGGCGAACAACGCGGCGGCGGACACGGCGATTCTGCGTGCCCTGCCGCGCCTCGACCAAACCCACTGGCGAATGGCCCTGGAGGTCCTTTTCCAGCGTCGCCGGCTCAGGGCCTTGGTGCAACTGGTGTCCGGCTTCGCCGGCTATCCCGAGGAACTGCAAGGCGACATCCTCGCCCGCGCTCCAGCGCTGGAACATGCACTACGGGTCGCGATTCAACAAGGGGACTCCGGTGCGCGCGCCGCCGCGCTCAAACTGATTGCCAAGAGCGGCGACAGCAAACTGGCTTACCTGCTGAATGGGGCGTTGTCACAGTCGTGCCCGGCCACCCGCGAACTGATCGGCAAGATCTTCCTGGCCTTTGCCGATCGACACCTCGCCCGGCGGGCCAAGGTCACCGATGACGCCTCCGCCGCCGAGGTTCGAGCCGAAGGGCGCCATCTTGCCGCCGCGCTGGAGCGCGCCCTGCAATGCTGGGAGTTGCACCTGCGAACCGAAGTGCTCACCGCCGCGGTGTGGCTTGTAGACCTTCTGGAATCAGCCATTGCCGACAAGGTTGCACAGCCAAGGTCCCGTATGGCTCACGCGCTTAATACGCTGCTCACCACGCAACCCCATCCGCGGCTTGCGGCTTATGCGCTCCGCGCACTGACTATTCCGCCCTTGCGGGCCCGCGCGGCGCGGATCATCGCGCAGTGTCAGGACGACGCCTTCATAACGGCGCTGTTCGCCGAATCGTGGCTGCTCAAGGACCCGGGCGTGCGCAAAGCCTGCGCTTCGATCCGCGAACTGAAATGGTTGGGGCGTTCGATCGATCCGCTCTTGCGGCTTTCCAAGTTCGACGCCGCCCCGGCGATGCGCTTGCTGGGGGCGACCGGCTTGCCGAGCGATGCCAAGGTCATGCTGTTCAGCGACGCGCTGGCATCCGGCGACGCCTACGTGAGCCGCGCCGCCCTGTGGCAACTCGTCGGCATCGGTACGGACAGCGCCACCAAGGCCCTCCGCGCGGTGGCGCAGCGCAAAGACTGCCCGGTGGCCGACATGGCCCGCCACGAGCTGTACCGGCGTGAGCCCGAGAAGAGCGCACGAAGCGGCCTGGGGACGAAAGAACTGCGGTCTCATGATCCGACCCTCGGAAGCGGAGGCTCGGGTAGCGCGGTGGTGGTTTCCGGAGCGGGGCTCCCGTCCGGCGAAGAGAGGTTCCAGGAGTTGTTCAACACGTTTGCCGGTCTCCAAGAGGGTGAACGGGAGGCGGCGTTTCAGGATCCGGCGTTCAGAACGCCCGCGGCGGGGCGCTACCTCCGCGCCAAGCTGGCCTCCGCCGATGCCGAGGAACGCGCCCGAGCCTTGCAGATTGCACGCCTGGCCAATCTGGTGGGCGAAGTTGAAGACCAGGTCTACCGTCTGGCCCACGACCCGGATGCCATCGTGCGTAGCAACGCGGTAACCGCGTTGCCCGAAATAGCGAGTGCGGCAGTGGTACGGATTCTCCGGAACGCTCTGCAAGACCCCGATTCCCGCGTGCAGGCTAACGCCATCGAAGCGTTGGACAAGCTGGAATTGGATCGTTACGCGGAGTGGATCGAGTCCAAGCTGGACTCGCCGAGCGGTCGCGTACGGGCCAGCGCAATCAAGGCGTTGCTCAAGAGCGGCATCCCCGGCGCCGCGGAGGCCCTGCTCGAGATGCTCGCCAGCGATGTGCGTAGTGAGCGGCTCAGTGCCCTGTGGGTGGTGGAACGCCTCAACCTGGGAAGCTTACTGGAGCGCGTCGAAGTCCTGGCCCAGGACGATTCCGACCCGGAGGTGCGTCGCCGCGCGACCGAAATCGTTGGGGCTTTTGCGCCCTGGCACCCGCCGCCGGAAAGAATCGAGCGCATCGAGGCCCTGGTAGACGAGGTGGAACCGTGATCGCGCCGCTGGTGGCATTTGCACCACTGAGTGAAAGGATGGAGGGCATCCGTGGCCACTTTGCGGGGGGTGGGCGCTGGAGCGGGGTGATCGTGGTATTCGCCGCGCTGGCGGGATGCCTGCTCGTGCTCGCCGTGGTCCAACACGTGCGCGATACCGTTAAACGACGCGAGCCCGATCATCCCGGGCGTTTCTTCCGCACGTTGTTGGGCGGACTGGGTCTGACCGTACGACAGCGCCGCATCCTGCAACGAATGGCCACCGACCTGCGGCTCGAACACCCCGCCGTGGTGCTGCTGAGCCGGGAGCTGTTCCGCGAACAGGCCGCCGCGTGGGAGGGGGTGGCGCGCAACATCCCCGCTCGCGAACTCGTCGCCATCGAGCAACGAGTCTTCCAGAGCGCACCAACAGCGAAGGAACTCCCGTAACCATGCGCTGCTACTTGGTCGGGAGGACCGCCTCCAACTCAGCGGGAACACATCCAGGGCGCGAAGGTGCCGCTTCTTTCATCGGCTGCATAGAACGTCACGCAGTCCGTCGAGGTGTTCAGGATCGCAACCGTCTTCGGCCAAGCGCGATGCAAGGCCCCGGGATTGATCACCCTGACCGTTCCGATGCGTTCGTCGCGAGCGACGTGCGTGTGGCCGTGGAGAATGTAATCCGCTTCGCTTGTGCGAACGGCTCTGTGCATCCCGCGCTCATGACCGTGGAAGACCACAACGGTCTTACCATCCAACTCCAAGCGCAAGGGCGGTTTGGGCGGTAACGGCAGGTCCACTGTTTCGAGGTAGCTGCGCAGTCGACCGTCCACGGCGTCCATGTTCCCCCAGACGAATGCGCACCGGCGTCCGACCAAGTGGTCCAGCACGACGCTTCCCCCAACGTCGCCACAGTGAACCACGTACTCCACGCCGAGAGAATCGAAAAAGCGCAGCGCGGCCCCAACCAGGTTGTGTTGCCCGTGGCTGTCCGACAGAATCCCGATCAACATTGTTCGAGTCCACACTCGCCGATGTATCCTCCGGCCGAGCGAGTGATCCCGTGGGGTGCGTCACTCTCTGAACCGGATAAGCCCCTTCGCGTGAGTTATTCGTAGCGGAGGGCTTCTACGGGGTCGAGGCGGGAGGCGCGGAGTGCGGGGTAGATGCCGCTGACCACGCCGACACTGGTAGCCATGATCAGGGCGTACCAGATGACCGCCGGAGCGGTGTGGGTCTTGAGCACGCGGGTCCACTGCTCCAACAGGTCGGTGAACACCAGTCCCAGCAGGACGCCCAACACGCCGCCCATCACGCTGATGATCGAGGCTTCGATGAGAAACTGTTTGAGGATGTCCCAGCGCCGCGCCCCCACGGCCATGCGCACCCCGATCTCGCGGGTGCGTTCGGTGACCGACACCAGCATGATGTTCATAATCCCGATACCGCCCACGACCAGCGAAATGCCGGCGATGCTGATGAGCACCAGGGTAACGATCTTGGTTATGTTGCCGAGTTCGGCTTTGATCTGTTCCTGGGTGAAGATGCTGAAGTCGTCCTCCTGGCCGGCACGGATGCCATGTGCCCCGCGCATAGCCCGCCCTGCCTGGAGAACGGCCTGTTCGAGGTCTCTTTGACCGCGGGCTTGCACGGTGATCATGGTTAGCTTGCGGAGTCCGAACACGCGCTTCATGGCCGTCGCGAGCGGGATGATCACCTGATTGTCCACCTCGCGAAACCCCAGGACCCCCTTCTTCTCCATGACGCCGACCACGGTGAAGCCCAGGCCCTTGATCTTCACGCGGAACCCGACCGCTGGCGTTTGGCCGAAGAGTTCGGCGGCGACCTTGTGCCCCAGAACGCAAACCTTCTTGGCGGCCCGCACGTCGTCGTTGGTGATAAAGCGTCCGTCGACCGTCTGGTAATTGTTGATGTCCGCATAACTCGCGGTGGTTCCCAGTACGGTCGCCGCCTTGTTCTTGCTGAAATATTTGATTTGCGCCTGGCTCTGCACTTCGGGGGCAACGGCCTTGACCAGCCCGCACTCCAGGAGCGCGTCGGCGTCCTCGGCTTCCAGCGAGGGCGTCACACTTCGACGCCCGTGGCGCCGGGAACTTGCATTCGTCACCACAAGCTGGTCGGCCCCCATCGACTCAAAACGCTTCAGGAGTTCGCGGTTCATGCCCTCCAGGATGGACATTGCCGAGACCACCGCCGACACCCCGATGATTACCCCAAGGGTGGCGAGCAGCGTACGGAGCAGGTTGGACCACAAGCTCTGCAACGCCATCATGCAAATCTTGAAGAAGAACATGCCGCTATTCCCCGGCCTCGGTCAATACCCGTTCGCTCCGCCCGAAGTGTTGCGTGCCCGACTGTACGAACTGCTTGCGCAGCTCATTCGTAACGCTGACGTCGTCGACGATCTTGCCGTCCACCATCTTGATCAGCCGCTCCCCCTGGAGCGCCACGTGCATCTCATGGGTGACCAGGACGATGGTGGCGCCGTCGGCGTGCAACGAGTGAAAGATCTCCAGAATCTGGTTGCCGGTCCTGGTGTCCAGGTTGCCGGTGGGCTCGTCCGCCAGAATCAGACGAGGGTGGTTCACGATCGCCCGGGCGATGGCCACGCGCTGGCGCTCGCCGCCGGATAGCTCGCTGGGGGTATGTTTGGCGCGGTCCGCCAGCCCGACCCGCTCGAGCGCTTCCATAGCGTTGGCCTTGGCCGAACCGCGCCGACCGTAGATCAGCGGGACCGCCACATTGTCGATGGCCGACGTGCGATTGATCAGGTTAAACGTCTGGAAGACGAAGCCGATAGACTGGTTGCGAATGCGGGCCAACTGTCGGTCGCTGAATTGGTGGACCGCGTCGCCGTCGAATTCGTAGCCGCCCGAGGTCGGTCGATCCAGGCAGCCCAGCAGGTGCATCAGGGTGCTCTTGCCGCTGCCGGAGGCGCCGGTGATGCTGACGAACTCGTGCTCTTCGATGACCAGATCCACTCCGTCAAGCGCCCGCACCTCCGCGGCGCCCATTTCGTAAACCTTGGTCATCGCGCTGACTTTGATCATATGCGTTGAGAGTAGCGACCGGCGTCCCCGCCGGCCGTCCGACCTGCGAGACGCAGGCCGCTACAGAACCGTGTGAACGAAAACGGCGTTAGTCTTCCTCTTCTTCCTCCGGCTTGCGGGGGAGCTTGGTGTATACGGGGTCCCCCTCTTTGAGCTCGCCCTCCAACACCTCCGCGTACAGGCCGTTGTCCAGCCCGAACCGGCACGGTATGAACTTGGGTTCGGGGTCCGGTTGGCCCTCGATTTTCTCCGGAACATAAACGCCGAGTTGCTCCTCCTCCTGGTGGATGGCGTCGTGCCGCACCAGCAGAACGTCGTGCACCGACTTGGCGGTGAACTCCACGTCGGCCTGCATGCCCATGGCCAGCTTGTCGCGATTCGCACTGGCCAGCAGAATATCGACGTAGTAGGTGACCACCGAGGCGGCCTTGCGCGGTTCGGGGTAGATCCGCTCGATCACCCCGATGAACTCCTCGTCGCGATATGCCTCGACCAACACTCTGACGGTCGATTCGTCCGTGTCGACGGGGGCCTCGGGTGGGTCGTTCTCCGCGGCAGCGACGTTGCCGCCAAAGCGCGCCGCTGGTGGAGCAATATCGCGGATCACGCCGAAGTCCGCCTCGTCCACCTCCGCCCGGACGCGAATCTCGGACACGTCGGCCACCACCGCCAGCACTGTGCCGCCGGTGAAACTCCCCTTGCCCGCCTGGATCACCTCGCCCTCCTGCACGAGCATCTGCATGACCAGACCGTCGATAGGCGAGAAAATCTCCGTCTCTGCCAAGCGCTCTTCGGCGTCGCTGAGATTCCTTTCCGCGGTGGTATGGTTGGCGTTCGCCAGGATGACTTCCTGATCCGCCATCTCGATGGCGATCTTGGCTTGAGCCACTTCGGCCTCGGCGCCCTCCTTCAACGCGACCAGGCGGTCGTATGCGGCCCGTGCTTGGAACAACGCTCTCTCTCTCTCGTGACCCTTCTTATAGAGGCCTTCGATGCGCTCCTTTTCGTACCTGGCGTCCTCGAGCTGCGCCTCGATGCTGGCAAGGTTGGCATCCGCCCGGGCCACCCCCACCTCCATACGTTCGCGCAGAGTGATTTTCGCACGCTCCCAGTTGGCCTGCGCCCGGGTCACGTCTGCTTTCGCCCGGTCCACCGTGCGCCGCTCGTCGTCGGTGGTCAGGCGGATGAGCAACTGATTTTTCTTAACCACGTCGCCCGCTTCGAAGAAGCGTTCGGCAACCGTACCGCTGGCCTCGGACTTGATCTCGGTCCGGGACGTGTAGCGAACTTCGCCGGTGGCGTTGATTGGGATGGTCAGGTTGCCGCGTTTGACCGGTCGTAGTTCCCCCTTCTCGCCGGCGAAAGACAACTGCACGTTGCGCAGCGCATTCCAACCGAGCAGAAGGACCGCAAGAACTAGAATGGCGATCAGAGCTTTCTTCATGGCACAAAACTTCCCTGCGTTGCCGGAAGTGTAGAACCCGCTTAGCTAGCGTCGATCACTGGGCGAGACTATACCGCCGACGTGGAGTGGAAGCAAACCGGCCGGTGCATGGTTGCGGCGCTGCCGACACATGCTAACGACCTCGTTCATCGCCCTCATGCGTGCCACGCTGCTCAGAGGCTTCTTCCAGCCTCCACGCGCCCCGATCCCAAGTAATCACCTTGTCCTTCTCCAACTTCATCAGTAATGTTGCCAAGCTTTGCCCGCGCAGCCCGATTTTCCTAGCGAGCCCCTCGGCACCTTGCGGGCCATCAGCTAGCGAACTGAGGATCTTTTCTATCGCATCCATCGGGTGCCCGTTCACTCCCAACTGTGTGTTCCCGGTGACCCTATCGGGACTTTCACGTTCAGTTGTGTGCTTGCCGCCCGCGGTGTTCCGGGCAGCGCGTGGCTGGCCGCTGCGCCGTCCACGCTCCGCATCGGAATCCGGCTGGCAGGCACCCTGGTCACATGCTTGATGTTGCGGCGCATGAGGCGCAGGGCCCAGCCGAACGTGCGCTGGATGGTCCGTCCCAGGCCCCACATCCCGAGAAGTTGCATGCCGGCATCGGCAAGGTACAACCGGCTCTTCGGGCGCACCACGGCGAACAGGAACCGTAGCGGGTTATAGAAGTACAGGTACGCCGCCATGATGTTGAACTGTTTTCGCCACGGTTTGGGGTGCTCCGACGCAACGACGTAGTTCGCGTCGAGCATGTGCGGTTCAACCCGCCGACCAGCGACACTCTCGTACGCCATCCCCGAAGTGAAGGCATCCTCATAGAACTTCGCCCCGGTCGCGGGTGTTATCATCAAGACCTGTAAGCTGACCGCTCCGGCCTTACGCAGTAACCGTGCTTGATTGAGCAGCCCATAGGGGCGCCCCGGTGTGTATAGCGGCTGCTTATCGTGGTGCATCATCATGGGCATTGGGGCGATGCCGCGTGCCTGAAGCAGGCGGAACGCCTCGCTGGTGCTGTCGACGCTCTGGCCCTTCTTGATCAGCGTAGCGGTCATGTCTTCTACGCCCAGCCACAGGGCCCGGATCCCCGCGTTGCGCACCTCCCTCAGATGATCTTTCATTTGCAGGGTATCGTGGACCGTCACCTCGGTTCCCCACCGGATCTTTCTGCGCAGCCGGATGCCGTCCAACTCTGATCGGGCCAGCGTTTCCACGATATCGAGCGTTCGCACTTTGTCGTTGAAGAAGTTGTCATCCGTCCCGAAGAAGTAGTGGAGGCCGTACTCGCGGTAGAGTCGGTGCATCTCGTCGGCGATACGTTCGCCGCTCTTGACGCGGTACTGTCGCTGGTTGTAGGCCGGAATCGGACAGTAGGGGCACGCGAACTTGCAGCCCAGCGTCAGGACCAGCGACCCGATCCGGCTGTACTTGGGAATCTTGTCGGCCGGCAGAGCCTGATAGCCCAGCGTGGTCTTGTTGCTGGGTGGCTCGAACAACTGGTAGCCCAGGACCGGGTGCGGCAACTCGTCGAGATCGCCGAGCAGGCGTTGGATGCCGGTGTCGACCAACTCCTCGGCCGCGCCGTCGCCGTCGGCTTGCGCGTAGACCAGACCGGGAATATCGTCGAGTAACCCGCTGTTGCGGGCGCGAATGAAGGTCATCCGCAACGACTCGCGGTGGGCGCGAATCGAGAGCAGCACCTCCAGCAGGCTCAGCAGCACATGCTCCTCACCGGTGACCGCGACATCCGCGCCCCACGGATCGAGCGGGTCGGCACTGAACACGTCCCACGGTTCGTAGATGGTTTTCGGCCCGCCGGCGATGATCAACGGTCGGTACGCCGGATCGATCCTGCATGCGTCGCGGATCAGGGCTTCGCACTGGGCCGAGTGGATCTGCATGCTCGACACCATAAAGATGTCGGGGATGCGTCCGTCCAGGCGCATCTGCGACGGGCGGAACTTGCGGTTCCACTGCTGAAGTACGATCCGGGTCTTCTGGAAGCCGACGTCGAACATTGCCGACCCGATGGCCCGCACGCCGGCCGGCGCCATGCGCATGGCCGCGTAGACGAACGGCAGCATGCGCGTGCGATGGTCGAATGCGCAGGCGATCACTGTCGTCAGGTCGTGCCGGCATGCGATGTTCCGCAGGCGTTGGCGAAGGTCAAGTAGCTCGCCCGGTCGCAACAACTGATCGCCCCGAGCACGACAAGGAAGTTCCATAACAAACCGCTTTCCACAACGGCGGTGGGCGGCCTACCGCCTGTGATCCGTCCCGGCGCACGGCAATCGTCGTTCACGACGACCAACCGGGCCATGCCGACCGCGCCGAACCGCTCGTCCGGATTGTACATCAGGTCTCCCGCAATGGGAATTGCCTCAGCGGCCGGATCTTTACCAGTCGTCGCCGTCGCCGAGTTGGATATTGCAGCCTGCGCCGAGATCGGCCGGATTCCGCTCCGGAGAGCGAACGTCGAGCATCATCATGGCCGGGCAACTGCGGCTCACGAATCCGAGCGAGGCCGCCGCGCTCTGTTCAGCTTCGCTCCGCGGGAGAAAGGCGACCTCGTCGGCCCGGGCATCGTGCATCCGTTTCACGGTATGCGCGAGAAAGGCGCCCACCCCGTCCTCACGTTTCGGTCCCATCTCCAGGTCGTGGATGATCCCGCGCCGAAAGCCGCGCTCCGGCCGAACGGAGAAAACCGCATAACCGCCCAACTGCCCATGGCGCCAAGCGGTTTCGATGGTGTAGTGGCGCACCGGGCAATCCATATAACGCCATTGCAGAAATCGGCGGTCGCGGAGGATCGCCATCCCGGTACGTTCGGCGTTTCGCTCCATCAACTCGTCCGTTTGGGCGGGAAAGCTCTCGACCGTTCTATACTCGAGGCAACGATCCCTCGGACTCCGCATGGCTGCCCACGCTCGTCCGGCCCAACGGGTCGCCCGATCGGCGGTTACGTTGACCAGTCGATTCCGGGTAATTCGCCCGCTCAGCGCGCGTAGGTTCAACGGCAACAGCGCAATCGGCCGCAGAGGTACCTGGTGCCAGCCCAGCCGCTGATAGACCCTGATGACTTCCGGGGACAGTCCCTTGGCCAACGTCACGTCACACGCCTTCATCCACTCGCGGATCAGCCATACCCCCAAACCGCCGTTCCGATAGCGTTCGTCCACGATCAGGTCCGACGACCATCGCCCGAGCACCCTCGCGCCGTTGAGCTTGAGGTTCGCAGCCATGGTCCCCAGGTGGGCGACGACTTCGTTCCCCTCGATCACCACCCAAATGCAGACGGCCCCCTCCGGTTCCTGTGGGTTTTCGAAATACTGCCACCGCCAGACCCGCTCGTAGCGGTCCAGGTCCCGCCCGGGGAAGCAGCGCGCGTAGAATGCAAACAGCGCGTCACGCAGACCGGGCTCGTAGGGTTGGACAACAACGCTCATCGACGGAGGCACAACCCTTCGTAGGCACGGGCATAGGCTTCGACCGTGCGGTTGATGTCGTATTCGGTGGTAACGTGCTCGCGGGCGGCGTGGCCCAGCCGTCGGCGCAGTCGGCCATCAGCTACCACCCGCCGAAGCAGCGCACCAAACCCTGCGGGGTGTTCCACCGCTGCCAGTAGCCCGGTTTCGTCGTCCCGCACCACCTCCCGGTTACCGGGCACATCCGTCGCCACGACCGCCAAGCCACTGGCCATCGCTTCCAGCAGCGCATTGCACAGACCTTCGCTACGCGAAGGCAGCACGAAGACGTCGGCCGCCCGATACCAATCCGGCATGTTCCCCACCGGCCCGGGAAAGCGAATGTCGTGCTCGGGCAGCTTGGCCGACGCCCAGCGCTGCAACTCGCCGTCTAGCCGATCGTGTCCCACGATGACCAGCGTGTAGCGGTCGGGGCGCAGGTTGGCCGCCCAAATGCTTTCGAGCAACAGGCGATGGTTCTTCACGGTGGTCATGTTCCCGACGGCGAGCAGAACCAACCGCGTCGTCGGCAGACCTAACCGCCGCCGTGCATGAGCGCCACAGTGTTCGCCCCCTAACGAACCGCGGGCTTGAGCCTGCGTGGACGTACCGGCACAGCTAGTGTCCTCGTTTCCGCTTCCGCCCAATGGACAAAACCGCTCACAATCGACCCCGTTCCGTAGAACCGACCAAGTCTCCGGTCGCACCCGCAAGGTCTCCGCGACCGCATCCCGGGCAGCTTCGCTCACCGCCCAGCGGGCCTGATACCGCCGCAGCGCCCGCCGCCACAACCAGCGGGTGGCTACGTTCGGCACCGGAACGCTATCGGTAAACCCGTGGAAGCTGAACGCCATTCGGGAGACGCCGGCCAACCGGCACGCCGCCACCGTGTCGGAGACGGTGAACAACTCGCGGTTGTGCACCACGGTGACCTTCAGGGTGCGCAGCAGCTTCGCCAGCCGCAGTGCCCACCGCCGGTTCCGGATCGGATCGTCGAGGCAAACGATCTTAACGTCGTCGCGCACACGAGGTCCCACCGCGTTGCGCCCGTTGCGAAAGACGATCACGTGCCGAAACCGCTCGGGCGGCAGCCGATTGACCACCTGGGCCAACTGTCCCTCCAGCCCCCCGACGCCCCAACGCCCGATTAGGTGCGCAACAGTAATGACCTGGTTATGTGACCCTGGCTCAAGCATTCTGGTCATTGCCAATCGCCATCATCTCGGCGCAACGCCGCCGCGGGCGCACGTTCAGCCGCCACGGCTTCGCACACCGAAGTACCCATAATATCGGCAGTTCTGGGATGGGAGTTCGCTAAGGTTCCAGCCGAACTCACGTGGGGCTGGTTGGACTAAGCAGCGCCTCAAAACCTCCGTACTGCTCCGGGCCAGCTACGATTCGTCCTCATCTTCGACAGGTTTGGCCTGTTTGTCCGTATCAAGAATAGCGTCCAAGACCTGCTGCAACTCGGGATCTATCTGATCCTCCGGCACGAATTCCGCCAGCACATGATAGTTGGTCTTCCGGAGCTGATTGGGCAGACCCAGACGTTCGTAAAATGACTCGAACACCCGGTCCAAAAACTCCTCGCTTGCCTTCATATCAACCCACCAACGGTCTGAAGGGTTGCGCAACGCCACCGGAAGAACGAAATCATCAATGCACCCTTGCATAGCCGAGCGCCAACACGCTATTGCGGAAGGCTCGAATAATGGTCCGCCAGCGCCGACCTGCGCCGAGTGCTCCGCGAATTCCAAAAGTGTCTCCGGCTGACACAAGTAATTCTCGATCTCGCGACGACGCCACTGATACTCTCTCAGAACACCCTCGCGACTTAGCTCCTGGTCCAGGCGATCGAACAGGGCGAACCCGACCAAGTCTGCTTTCGCCTCGCGGAGACCGTGAAAATGATTTCGAGCTTGCTGCGGCTTGTTTTGCACGTAGTGTACGAAAGGCCGTTCGAGAACTTCCCGAGCCGGATGGTTCATTCTCCGCGCAAACTGACGGAGGATAGCCAGGTCAGTCGCCCCTTCGAGATACAGCACCCACCCGGTCTGCTCGGCCTGATAAAACTGATCGAAGCCGATTTCCTTCAGGGCCTTGAGCAACTGGCTGCCGCGGTCGTCGATGCGATGCGGTTTGCCGACGAAAGCAACGACCACATCGCGGCTC
>JAUWNF010000593.1 GCA_030612785.1 Phycisphaerales bacterium | reverse complement strand
CGATCAGCCCGGCGCGGGTGGTGTTGGGCGTGAACAGGTTGACGCAGCCGTAGGCGAAATGCTCGAGCAGGATGTCGAGGTCCCGCCGCACGGTGTCGCGGGTTTGTCCCTTGAAGCCGACCAGCAGACATACGGTGTCGGTCAGTGCGGCGACTTCACGCGGGGAATCGAAATCCATGTTCTTGTTCAGCACGCGGTTTCTCAGATCGTGGTCGAAAGTCTCCACGCCAAGGGTGATCCGCGTGGGCACGCTGAAGAACTCGCGAACCTCGGCGAAGCGGTGCCGGTATGCCCAGTAGGATTCGCAGATGAACTCGCGAATGTCCGTCTCGACGATCTTGCGGCGAATCATTTCCCAAACCGGACGGGTGAGTTCCCAAATGCTGCCGGAGTTGATGACCGCCAGGCGGCCAAACTCTCCGGTCACCTTGGCCAGTTCCCGCTCCGCGACGCGTTCGATGAGCGCTTCGTCGGTGGTGTTGTCGTCGATGTAGTCGCAGAAGGTGCAGCGTCCCCAGATGCACGGGAGCCCCTTGAGCAGCACGATCTCCCGTGGGATCTTGCGGGTGATGCGGGCGTATCTCTGCACGGCTCAGCCCCCATTACGGAATGAGGTGGGACTACTCACGAGCGATATCGACCATCGCCGGTCCGTGGGGCTGCGAGCCTTCGTCCAAGGCTTCGACAAGCCACGATGGTGGGCGGATGGGTTTGCCCGAGGCATCGCCAACGGCATGTACGGTATAACCACCGGCGACGTTCCCGGCGCCCTCCGCGCGAACGATGCGGACGTCGAAGCGCACCCGGGCCTTGCCGTGCAGGCCGGCAGTCGTGGTTACGATCAGCTCGTCGTCATAGCGTGCCCGGCCGAGGAAGTTGACGTGGGCCTCGATGATCGGCAGGAAGACGCCCCTTTCTTCCATGTCCGCGTAGCGAATGCCGGCGGCGCGGAGGAACTCCGTGCGCCCGCACTCAAACCAATCCAACACACGGGAGTTGTAATACGTTCCCATCTGATCGGTTTCACCATAGCGGACGCGAAGCCGGATCACGCTTTCGTGTTGCCCCATGCCGATCGTCGTTCTCCAACGGTTATGATGCGCTCGGATCTACAACGCGCCCGACAAACAGAATGGCTCCCGTTTCAAGGTCTCGGATGAGGAAAACGAAGGGCCGGTCTATCCTTACGATCAGCGGTTCCGGCGGCGGCTCAGCGCTGGTCGCCCCCTCCATAACGACGGCGGTCGCGGCCGCCGCTTCGGTGCCCGCCTCGTCCACCGCCACGAATGCTTTGTGAATGACGTCTCCGATGTAAAGAGGTTCGTCTCCGCTCTGAAGCCCCTCAATGCTGGTCATCCCCAGGAAGTCGGCATTAAACGCATCAAAGGCAATCGGCATCCCCATCGCGGAGAGCACACCTTTTAGACTGGTGTCCCATTCGAACGTGAACCTCGGCATGATGAGGTCGATCTCCTGCCCGTGCAGGTCGTTCAGAATGGTCTCCACGTACGCGGCATCGATCGTGCCATCAAGCTCTTCGAACTGCCCGGCGGCAGGCAAGATGACGACCATGGAGAGTTCCCCACCATCGTACGGGAGTTCGACGGCCTGGTGCCCCTCGCCTGCCGTGTAACCGAAGATGGCGACGTGTCTCATCATGGGGACGGCAACCTGGCTGCCGTCCAGCAGATTGAAGGGCTCGTCCCGCGTACGCGATTCGTCGAAAGGCTCGCTCCAGGCGGCGTTGAAGTAGATCGCGTTGGTGAGGACGAGTCGCGTGAGGGGCGTGAGTCCCCCCTGGGGAATCAGGTCCTCGATCCGGCCTTCCGTTTCGTCGCTGACCCAATCGTTGATGGTGACCCGAGATTCCTCGGTCGCGGTAATGAAATCCAGGAGATGGAGCCCGGCACCGTAGTTTTCCGCCAAAACGTCCAGGAACTCCGGCAGGAAGGAATAACCGATCTGCCCCCAGATCGTGTTGACGATGTTCAGCCGAAAACCTTCCCCGTCGGCGCCCGCGGCGCCCTCACCGCGGCTGGCGAGTTCCAGGTCGAGGGCATTGAAGGCGGGGTGCAAGCGCTCCTGCGGCAGCGTGAAATGAAGCGTGTCGGCCATCTGCCGCTCGGTCTCGTTTTGGGCGCCGGCGTAAGTCATGGCCAGCGCCAGGGAGATGCTGTGCGGTGAGTAGAAGATGTTGCCGTCTTCATTGCCGACCTCGTCGCGGAGCTGCTGGTACAAATCGAAAGCGAAGGCGCTGTTTCCGGCAGCCAACTCCGCCGGATCTCCCTCAGGGACGACCGGAGAAGTCTCGCGCTCTTTTTCCGACCGTACCAGTTCGCCCGGCGACGGACTCGGATCGTCCCCGTTGGACGTGTAACCATTTGCGCCCGATAAATCACAACCACCGACCACAGACAGGGCAATGAGAACGACCAATACGCTAACGCTACTGAAGCGCTGGTGATGCACCACGATCATGGTTGGACCTCCGTGCTTGTTATTCAACTCGCTCGGTCTTGCCATTCGATAACTACGCAGTCCGGGACAACACCGGGCTGAGTCTGATACCACCCTCGGCACGTTTATCCTACCCTGTGCAGGTGTCCAGTAAACCGAGATTTCCCCCGTAAGCTCCGCAACCGGTCCCTTGACGATCGGTAGCGCGTGCGGCTAATAGTGTAGCGGCCGGCGTCCCCGCCGGTACGTGTTTAGCGTGCGATGGCGGGGAGTTGGGGTGACAGGAGCAGGTGCGGTG
>JAUWNF010000410.1 GCA_030612785.1 Phycisphaerales bacterium | reverse complement strand
TGGTTTCGGAGGGGTATGGGGTTTTCCTGGAGACGGTGTCCGGAGGCACGCCGGAAGACATCAAGGCCTGGGTCCAGGAGCGTTACACTTCCGGAACCGAGGGCGTCGTTTTTGTCGGAGACATTACCGCTGCCTGGGCCGAAGTCTCGGAGGACGTCTTCCCCTGCGATCTGTTCTACATGGACCTCGACGGTCACTGGGAAGATGCAGATGCGGACGACGACTACGAGATCCACAACGCCGGTAGCGGCGACGAAGGGCCGGAGGTTTACGTAGCCCGCGTTTACGCCCACACCCTGAACTACGACACCGAGGCGAACATGGTCAACGGGTACTTCGGCAAAGCCCACTCCTATCGCGCCGGTACGCTGACTCAGCCATGGCGCGGTCTGGAATACGTCGATGAAGATTGGCACGACATGTACGTTGCCCTGGACCTGATCTATGGCGATGACATCGTTCGCCACGACTTCGGCTACTTCACCACCGGGGCCGACTACCTGGATCAGATGGACCTGGGGCAGCACTTCGTGCAGGTCTGCGCCCACAGCTACTCCGGCGGACATCATTTCGGCACCCGCCCCACCGAGTCGGCTGCTTACGCTCACGTTTATGTGCATAGCCCGTCCACCCGGGCGGCCAGGCTGTTGCTGGGCAGTGACGACGGCATCAAGGCCTGGCTCAACGGGTCTAACGTGTGCACGCACGACGTCTATCAAGGCTGGCAACCCGACCAGTTCACCGAAAACGTGACCCTGAACGAGGGCTGGAACCAACTCCTCTGCAAGATCAGTCAGGGCGGCGGCGATTATCAGTTCTCGGCCCGCTTGGCGAATACGAATGGCGCCACCTTTGGCGACCTCCAGTATCAGATCAATGACCCTGACCTCCACGGGGAGGAGGCTCAGTTCATCCGCGGGTGGCTGCTCAACGGGTTCCATCAGGACATCTCTGACAACTTCTGGTACTACCTGACGACCAATTATCTCGGTGTCGGCGAGGGTTCGGTCAATCCGCAGGCCGGCGACCCGATGGGCGGACAAACCTGGACCGCGTATGGGAGTAGTTGCCCGTTCATTGACCTGGAGGACTACTGCGCTGAAGCGGATTTCGGAGTCTGTTATGCCTTTGCCAGGGGCTATGCGGAGTCTAATACAAGCTGGCAGCTTTGGCTGGGATATGATGATGGGGCGCGGGTGTGGCTGAACGGAGGGGTCATACTTTACGATAACCGCTACGGCGGTTTCGAGGCGGACATGACCAAGGTGAACGTCAGTCTAAACGCGGGCGAGAACCGTCTGCTTGTCAAGGTCTCGGAGTGGATGGGTGCGCACGGATTCAGCGCGCGGTTCTGCCAGGCCGACGGCAGCCCGGTGGACGGCCTAACGTATGATCCCGAGCCTGAGCCGATCTCCTATATCGGGACCTGGCTGATGAACGGTCCGTACGTGAATCCCGACCAGGGCACCCGTCTGAGTGAGGACTACTTGGGAGACGAGGCCAATGTCAGGCCCAGCGAGGGCGACGCCGCTCCGTTTGGCACCTGGGAAAAGGCCTTGGGAGACGGTTATCCGTTTGATATCGGCGTGTTTTATGATGATGGTGACTGGGTATACTCGCAGACTATTCAGGAGCGGGACCCGCCGGCGTTGTTTTATAACCTGTTCTCTTGTGGGCCGGGCCGCTTCACCGACGACAACTACCTGGCCGGGGCCTACATCTTCAACACCACGCATGGTCTGATCACCGTGGCTTCCGCCAAGAGCGGCAGCATGCTGAACTTTTACGACTTCACCGATCCGCTCGGCGAGGGGAAGACGATCGGGACGGCCTATCGTGAGTGGTTCGACGCGCAGGCGCCGTTCGAGTTGTGGGAGCGGGAATGGTACTACGGAATGATACTGAACGGTGACCCCACCTTGCGCCCGGTGATCCAGGGCGACATGGACCGTGATGGCGACGTGGACCTGGACGACTTCGCCGCTTTCCCCGATTGCCTGGCCGGCCCCGACGCGACGCCGGCCCCTACCCTCCCGGGTGTCACCATAGACGATTGCCGGAGAGCCTTCGATTTCGACCAGGACGACGATGTCGATCTGGACGACTTCGCCGGATTTCAGGGTGCATTCACCGACTGACCGGCTGACCGGCGGCCCCGTGTCGTCTGCCAAAGGCGGCCCGACAGGCGTGAACTCGGCGCTGGGTCCAGATGTCGGTTCTGGGAAAGACGAGTTTGTCGGCCGCTTGGCGGAGGTCGAGCGCAGCCGTCACCGGCTGGGGATCGTTGGACGAGCATGCCGCCAGAACGGCGCCATCCGGTCCAATGATCACCGCGGCGGACTCCGCGGTCCCCACCACGTAGACGCGGTTTTCCGCCGCACGGGTGCGCAGAAGAGCCAGATCGGTGGGCATATCCGTGACGAACAAAATGGCGGCGCCGTCCAGGGCACGAACCCGGGCGGTTGCATAGGACATCATCTGAGCGCCGCTCACACAGGCATAGCTGCCGAACGTGTCGAAAACCACGCGCTCGCGCAAGGCGTAACCGACCAGCCGCAAGCCGATGGCCCGCGCGTACATCCCCAGTCTCTCGCTGGTCTCTTTGTCCGGTACGGTCGTCGCGACAACCGAGGCACCATCGGAGGCCAACATCTCCAACAGATCGTGCCCTTCGGCATCCTCGGCGAGCGGCAGCAAGGCCCCCGTTGGCACCGCCGCCACCGTGATCTTGTTGAGACGACCGGGATCGGGCAGCACCGGCGGGTCTTCGGTCTCCAGCCGCTCACGGACCTCGGCAGACAGCCGCGAGGTGGCCGGCTTGTTCGTCACCACTTCGGCGCACAGGATCATCGTCTCGTCCGGCGGAGCCTCGGCCAACTTCCGGCCGGTATGATCGACAATGAGGCTGAACCCGCAGTAGTTGAGAGCGGGTGTTTCCTCGCCAACCTTGTTCGCACAAACGAAGGGCAGCGCGAACTCGCGGGCGCGCGCCTCGATAAGGAAGTCGGGTTGGGGGTTGTAGAACTCGCCGGGGGTCTTGGCCAGATTAACCCAGCAGGTCGGCACGCAGATGAGCCTGGCGCCCTGGGCGGCCAAGGCCGCGATGGTCTCGGGCGCACGCGCGTCGGCACAGATCACGATGCCGATCTTACCCCAGCGCGTCTTGATGGGAACTACCTCGTCCCCGGGCGTAAAAACGTCGTTGCCATCGCCCCATAGGAAGGTCTTGCGGTAGATCCCCAGCACCTTGCCGCGATGATCGATGACCATCGCGGCGTTGGCCAGCGCGGCACCTTGTTCCTCGACGAACCCGCACACCAGGTGCATGGCGTGCCGCTTGGCCCGGGACGACAAATCGGCGACCAACGCGGCATTGTCCATCACCCGTGCCGCGCGATACGCCGCCGCACTCCCGAGGGCATAGGCCGGGTAGGCGCACTCCGGAAGCACCAGCAGTTCCACGCCCTGCTCCGCCGCCTGCTCGATCGCACCGTGGATATATGCCAGGGCCTCCGCCGGGTTCTCCAGCTTCGCCGCCCGCAACTGGGCGGCCGCCGCTTTAATCGTTGCCGGTTCTCTGTTCACGGCGACAGCATAGCAGCCGGTCCCTGCTTTTCAACACGTTCCAGCCCACCTATAATCGCCGGTGAAAGACAACTGACCCGTCAAAAGCGTTGCAGTGATGTAGCGAGCTGTCCATGGGGCGAGACGATTATTACGGCATTCTGGGCGTGACGCCGTCGGCCAAGCCGGACGAGATCAAGCGGGCCTATCGCAAGCTGGCTAAACAGTATCACCCCGACCGCAATCCGGGCGACCAAACCGCCGAAGCCAAATTCATGGAGGTGCAAGAGGCCTACAAGGTCCTCAGCGATTCACAAAAGCGGCAGGAGTACGACCGATTCGGTCGGGCCGGCGTAGGCCGGTGGCAACAGCAACCGCACGGACAGAGGGTCTATACCTGGGGCGGCGGTTCACACGTCGG
>JAUWNF010000595.1 GCA_030612785.1 Phycisphaerales bacterium | reverse complement strand
GGGGGGCATTGGGGTGCCGATGTATGCTTCGGGGGCAGGCGGTGCGCAGCGGATGGTGGCTACCCCCATGCTCAGTGCCCGGACTTGTACCAAGGGCGTGCGGGTTGCTCACTTTCGGAATTCGTGTACCCAACGCAGGCCCGCTGGAGATCGACGGAATGGCCGACGGTGGTGCCCCGGGACAGCTTGAACAGGCCCTGGATCGGGAGCTTGCCGAGTCAAAGCCCACTGTTCAAAGAGAGTCGGGGGACCACGTTTCCGGGAGCGCCGAACACACACGAGGCAAACCGGGCCGGTCCCTCAGTGTCCGCCAACTCCGCCTGGACTTTCTCCGCTCTCTTCGCGCCGGCATGACCGTGTCCGAAGACATCTACGATGAATCGGGCGCGCTGCTCCTGGCAGCGGGGTCGAAGATCACGCCGCGCTTTGTCCAGCTCTTGCAAGAGCGCCACATCAACCGCATTCAGCGTGGTGACGGCGGCGAGTTCATTAGCGTAAGGCAGCTTCACCAGGATTTCATTCGCTCACTGGAAGTCGGTATGTCCACGCCGGTGGATGTCTATGACGAATCGGGCGTGCTCCTTCTGGCGGCCGGTTCGAGGATCACACGGCGGTTCATACAGCTCTTGCACGAGCGCGGCATCACAGAGGTTCGGCTGGGGTCTGCCCCGGACTTGCCCCCAGGGATGCCCGTTGACGACTCCGCGGGAGTCATCACCGAGGACGGTCTGTCTACTCCGCGAAGTCGCGGGTTGGACAGACGATTGGCGGGCGAACTAGACCGGCCGGTTGTCTTTCATTCGATCAAACGATGGCGTCGGCCCAGGCTCTCCACTGACGACCTGAAGGGTGAGGCCAACCAGGGCCTGGAAAGGCACCTGGCGACGAGTACCGCCGTGGCTGATGTCTGCGCCGCCCTCAACGCGGGGCGCAGGATATCGGCTGCGGGACTTCGTCACTCGGTCGCTCACTTTGTCAACATGTCGGCGGCTGATTTCGATCTGCTGCCGTTGATCGTGGCCATGCAGCAGTCGAAGGATGAGTACCTCTATGACCACTGCGTCAATGTAGCACTGTTGAGTCTGGCAATCGCTTCGCAGCTCGGGCTGGATCGCGAGAGCTTCATTGTAATCGGGCTGGGCGGTATGCTGCACGACATCGGCATGCTTCGCGTGCCGCAGTCGATCCGGCTGGCACCCGGAGCGCTGACCGAACGGGAGTGGCATGAAATCCGCCGTCATCCTCTACACACCCTCGACATGCTCGCTGATCTGCCCAGAATCCCGCAGGCGGTCAAGTTCATCGCGTATCAAGCCCACGAGCGCATCGATGGTGGCGGTTATCCCCGGCATCGATCCGACAGAGAACTCCACGCCTTTGCCAAAATCGTTTCCATCGCCGACGTATATGCGGCGATGACCCGGGCGCGACCTTATCGGCCGCCGATATCGCCCTACGTCGCGGTCAAGACGATTCTGACCGACGGACATACCAACAAGTTCGATCGTGTTCTCGTGCGCGCACTTTTGGACACCATAGCGTTGTTCCCCATCGGCAGCCGAGCTCGACTGAGCGACGGTTCGGCAGTCTCCATCCTGCGTGCCAATCCGGATTTGCACACGCGCCCGGTGGTCGAGGTACTGGGGGTGGACGGTCGGCCGAGCGGTCGCATCATCGATCTGTCACGTGAGGATGACCTACGCGTGGTCGGGGTGACATAGAACGCTCGTGGTCACGAGCACATGCCTATCAAAGCGTTGCAGAGTATCTTGGTCGTGCTGGACCCAAGCAGCACGATTGAACTAGAACTGGTATCATAGCTGGGTTAGCTTGTCGTTCGCGACGGTTCGCTACTTCCCCTTGCCAGGCGGTCCAGCAGATCGTTGAGATAGGCGGCGAGGTCGGCTTTTGAGGCGGAACGCGGAGGCGACCAGCCCTCTCCAGAGATGAATACCTCGACGGTCGTCGCATCCGCGCCGATGCCGGCGGGGTGGTTCAGCACGATGGCGTCGCAGTGTTTTCGGCGCAGTTTGGCCTCGGCGCGGGCCCGAGCGTCGTGGGTCTCCAGGGCGAAACCGATCAGAATCCGCTTAGGTTTCGCTCCCTCACGGTCGCGGTTCGCCGTTTCTTTCATTTTCCCCAGGGCGGCGCAGATGTCCTCCGTGGGTTCGAGAGTGACCGAATGGGTTTCGGTGATCTTGGGCGTCTTGCCCGCCGTGCGCATCGCCGGACGATAGTCGCACACCGCGGCGGACATCACGGCGGCGTCACAACTCTCGAAGTGCTCGCGGCACGCCTCGAGCATCGCCCGGGCGCTGACTACCGGCACGAATTCGACCCCTTCCGGAACGGACAATTCGACGGGGCCGGATATGAGAACCACGTGATGGCCACGACGGACGGCCTCGGCGGCGATGGCGTAGCCCAGCTTTCCGCTCGAAGCATTGGAAATGAATCGAACGTCGTCGAAGTATTCGCGAGTTGGTCCTGCGGTTATGAGGATTCGCACGGCTCGCCTGAATCGCTAACACCTTAGAGCAGTTCGTCCCCCACCCCGACCGCCGGCCCCAGTGGCTGGCGAAACGGGATGGGGCACCCACCTATTGCCTGTTGCCTTTGGTTGCGGCCGAAGGCCGCGCCAAGCCTCTGCGTGAGACAACCCGCAGGTTAGCGGGGGGCGGATTCCCGGGGCGGACTTGCTTTCAAGAGTTCGGCGGCGGCGGTG
>JAUWNF010000383.1 GCA_030612785.1 Phycisphaerales bacterium | reverse complement strand
GCGCCTGCACAACTCACCCTCGCAACGGAACCGCCAGGCCCGCTCCGAGAGACCGGTGCGCCGGGCGGCCTCGGCGAGCGGTAGCCACGCGGTGGCATCGCTGACGCTCTGCTGAGTGCTGAGTACTGAGTACTGAGTGCTGAGGTAAAGACGATGATATATGCGAAGAGCCAAGTTAATCCGGTGTTTCTCGTTCCGCTGGTGGACCAGTACGGCAATCCGGTAACCGGAGTTACCTCGCCGACCGTGCATTTGTCCACTGACCAGGGGGCCAACTCCACAGTTGTCCAGTGGGTAGAGAACACCGACTTCACCTGGCACGAATTGACCGACGGCGAAAAGCTGAAGGGCTGGTACAAGCTGCGCCAGGTGGACAATCCGAACGTCAGTGCTGTGGATGTCGTGGGAGTTTGCGTTCTGTCGGTATACAAGACGGACTACGATACGGCTGCCGGCTCGGCGGCCTATCAGGTGGAGAACCAATCGGCGAGTGGGCCGCTGCCGGGGGCCGTCGCCGACGCGGTGTGGGATGAAGCGGTTGCCGATCACGGTTCCACCGGCACTACCGGTGAGGAACTACACCTGGCCAAGGCGATGCTGGCTAACAAACGCGAGCACACCATCGCGACGGGGGTGGACGTGGTCAAAGACGACGACGGAACGACGACTCTGCGCACGATGACGCCGTCCAGCGACGGCGAAACCATCACGGTGACGCCATCTTAAACCAGTGCTGAGTCCTGAGTGCTAAGTATCTGGAGCACGGCGTTCAGGACTCGGAGTCAGGGCCCGGGACTCAGGACTATGACTGACTTGTTCGACAAGTGGCTGGACCATTACGATCCGATTCATCGCGGATATACCCCGCGTGGGATCGCCAACGCGGTCTGTGCGACCAACGGGTGGTGCTTCCCGCGGATCGGGGGCGGATACAACCTGTATCGCGGAACACCGACGATCGAGGATATCGATTACTCGGTACCGGTGGGCGCTGCCGGTCCGGGGGTGGGGCAGGTGGCCAACTTTGCCTGGTGGTCTCATGCAGCAGACACCGAGTACTTCTATGTGGTGCGGGCCAGCGGCGGGGGCGGGGTGGAGAGTGCTTCCTCCGCACCGCCGGTCGCGGTGGCATTCGACGCTGCGGGCATTTTTATCGGGGGGCGACCGAACCACCCGACCGACCTTTGCGTGTCTCCGACCTCGTGCGGACGATTCGTATTGCGGTGGAGTTACTCCGCTCTGGGCGAGGAGGTCTCACCCGACGAGTTTCGGGTCTATTCAGATGGGGGCAGTGGGACGATGGACTACGAGACCGTGGTGGGGCAAGTGGCCTACCATCCGGGACAAACCTGCTTCGGCTACACTACGGAGGAGTGTTTGGGACACGGGAGCCGGCGTAAGTGGGTAGTCCGCGCGGTGTCGGTCAACGAAAGAGACGACGGCAACGAAAGCACGGTGGAAGCGGTGGCGGACGCCGAAGGACCCGACCCACATCCGAGCCTTTTGGGCGAATGTGTTGGGGGGGAGTGAAGGAGTTTGAGGGATGGCCGTTCGATCGCTCGAACAACTGCGCTGGGAGCAGGAGAGGTTGCTGGAAGGCTATCGTTCCGGTCGAACGCGGCACGGCTCGGTCTCGTCGATGGACTCGGCGGCGGCGACGCTTTATCGCATCGGCAAGGTCACGTCGGTGGTGCCTTCTGACGAAACTTACGGCGCACACTTGGTCGTGAAGCCGCAGGTTTTCTCGGGCCGGCCGCCGGCGTCGTCCAACTCAAGCGAACCAACGCGCATCGCGTATCCCACGCCGAACCTGACGGTTGGAAACTACACCGTCGGCGAATACGTGGCGTTATGGTTGGCGAAGGGCGGCGAATTCGCGGTGAAGTTGGAGGCCGGACGGTATTTCGGGGAGCGGCAGGAGCTGAGCGGACGTGGACCCGGATGGGACCAGTACGTAACCGTTTGAAGCGCGCTTCATTATGACATTTGGCAGAGGGGCGGGTCCGGCGTATACTCAGGGCGGCGGGTTCGACCGCGCACGTCGTACGATGCGTGCTGTAAGAAGCTGGGGGCGATAAGAGTTGCTACTGGAATCCGACCTTCTTCAAGCGCTGTCCAGCCACTGGCAACGCTACACCAGCGGCAACTACCCCTGGTGGGTAGTGCTGGCGGAAATGTCGCTCATCGGCGTGGTGGTCTATTTCATCCTGCGCTCCTTGCAGGGCACGCGCGGGGCGCGCCTGGCACGCGCCGTCGGGATGATCCTGGTGGTCAGCTTCCTCGTCGTTCGCCTGGTGGCCCAGAAGTTCGCTTTCAGCCGTATCAACTTCATATACCCCTACTTCCTCGGCGGCGTGTTCCTGATGACCCTGGTGGTGTTTCAGCCGGAACTGCGGCGCGCCCTCATCCGCCTGGGGGAAATGTGGGGCGTGCGCGCCTGGCGCAGGGAAACCGAGGTCCTGATAACTCCAATCGTTAAAGCGGTCGCCCGGCTCTCCAAGAACAAGATCGGGGCATTGATCGCTTTGGAAGGGCAGGTTCCCATCGGCGGGCTGGTGGAATCCGGCGTGCGGCTCGACGCTCACGTCACCGCGGAGTTGCTGGAGACCGTTTTCTGGCCTGGGTCCACTCTGCACGACCTGGGGGTGGTCATCCGGCAAAGCCGACTGGCGGGGGCCGGATGCCAGTTCCCCCTGGCGGACTCCGATGATGTCGACCGCGCCCTGGGGAGTCGCCATCGTGCTGCGCTGGGGCTTAGCCAGGAAAGCGATGCCCTCGTCGTCGTAGTCAGCGAAGAGACCGGCACCATTTCGGTGGCCTACCGCGGTCGACTACGCCGGGCCCTGACGCCGGACACCTTGCGAAAGCTGATGGGTGAAACCCTGGGGAGCAAGCCCGAGTCACTCGGACCGCCCGCCGACGCCCCGGACGTCTCCGCAAGCCGCCCCCCAAAGACCGATCACCGACCGCGCGACGCCGCACCACGTAACGGGAAAAGCTCTCTGATCAGCACGGGAAAGGGGGATTGAGATGCCCCAAGTCAAGCTGATCGCCATGAGCGTGCTAGTTACCGTGCTGGTGTGGCTGTCGGCCGATCAGTTGCTCACCGAGTCGGCCGCCGTGTTGGTGACTATTCGGCCGGTCGCCGCAGAGGAGGAGTCATACACGGTCCGCCCGCTGGTGGACCGTCCGCAGAAATTCCACATCGGGCTCAGCGGTCCACAGAAGATGTTCGCCCGCCTGAAGGAAGCGGGGCCTTTGACGATCGAGCTTCCCGTCGAGACCCGCACCATGGGGCTAGTGAGCGTCAAGGTCCTCGATGTTCTGCAAAAGGACCGCGACCAGTTTCCCGGACTCACCATAGAGTCGGTTACGCCGGAGTTCCTCGACGTTATCGTCGATCGTGACATCAAGGTGCCTCTCCCCGTGTGGGTGGACAAGGGAACCCTCGATTACGACGTGGATCCCTCCGTGGAACCCGATGCTGTAGAGGTGACCATCTCCGAGCAACGTTTCGCCGCTATCCCCGCGGAGAAGCGCCGCATAGTGCTCCGCGTGGAGAGCCTACTACGGAACAAGCCCAAGGGAGAGCTACTGAGTTTCCCGGTTCCGCTGGAAGCCAAAGTGGACGGCGTTGACGTAAAGGTCTTGCCGGCGCAGGTCGATCTGCGTGCGACCGTGCGGGAGCTGCGCGTCACCGACACCATCGCCGTGGTTCCTATCCGGTTTACCAGCAGCGTCGATCTGCGAAACGAGTACCGCGTCGAACTGCGGGATCAGGGCAGGCTCTTGACGCAGCCGATCATGGTGAAAGGGCCTCCGGAACTGGTCGCCCGGCTAGTCGCCGAGGACCTGAAGGTAACCGGACTGATCGCGCTGAACCGCGACGACACACTCGACTCCGGGCGCTACCGGGCCAAGAAGCCGGTGTTCGTGGGATTGCCCACCGGCGTGGAACTTGCCGACCCCGACGCGATTGCCAGCGTGGAATTCCGGCTCGTCCGATTCGGCCCGAACACGCCGTAACTTTTTATCCAAGAAGGTTTGGGGCGGCAAGATCATCGTTGACCCTGCCGCCCCGTTTAACCTGAAGTTCCCCCGATTGGCCAGCCGTTATTGCGTGCAAAATCGCTGTTCTGAGGGTGCGAGCGGGTGCTGCGGAGGGGTTTCGCTGCTCAACACGTAGTCATGGATAATGTGTAAAGAATTCCATAGTGCACTATT
>JAUWNF010000441.1 GCA_030612785.1 Phycisphaerales bacterium | reverse complement strand
GTTTACTCAGTCCCTTCGATGAAGAGCTTTGCGGATGATGATATGGACTGAGGGAATTCCTCCGCGTATTCCTCCAGGTCCATCGGATGGATTCCCCAGCAGAAGCGCAAGGCCTCCGCCGCCACTTTGTCTTTCATGTGTTTCCAAATCGTATTCTGCCGCTCGGCGACACCCATGTCCTTGAAACGATCACTCCCGACGACCGCGCGAAGGTGCCCTGGGTAAGACTCAAAGATATGAACATGGCCCTTTTCATCCTTCGCGACGAAGTCTGAAAGCGCTTGTCGGATCGCATCCGCAGCCTTGATCAAATCTGCCGTTTTACCCACCGCAACACCCCTGCGTCTGGATCGTCCACCCACTCAAGGAATGCCTGAGCGTCATCCTCGGAAAGACCGTTCGGATCTCGATATCGAATGTTCTTCTCTCGATCGCCGCTGCCGTTCTTCCCTTCGAGTATCCACAGCTCCGTAATCTTTCCAAAATTCTCCTTCACCAAAGCAGCTTCCGCGGTTTCTATCTTCCTTACCAGACCACTGTGTAGAAGAAGCCCTTCCAAGTCATGGCTCTTGAAGGTTCCGTGGAGTTCGTCCCAATCCAACGCCGCGCAGATTGCCACCTTCAGGTAGCATTCAACAGCGAATCCGGCAAGGTAGATGGCTCCGGAATAATGTCTTCCCCGAAAAAGCACCCGGGCCTCTTCGAGCCGGGCGTCACCGACTCTTTCCAAAACACGGCGACCAATCAAGGGCTTCTTTGAGAGCGTAGCCATCTCCAGAGTGCCTCAGTGTCTCGGGCTGTTCAGTTCGTATTCGGTGGTTGCCGGGATGCCGTGGTATTCCACCGGGAACTTGTAGTCCTTCCGCAGCGGGTGCCCTTCCCAATCTTCCGGACACAGAATGCGCCGCAGGTCCGGATGCCCCTCAAACACGATGCCCATCATGTCGTAGGCTTCACGCTCGTGCCAGTTGGCCGTCGGCCACAGCGACTCCACCGACGGGATCTTCGGATCGTTGCGGTCCACTACCACCCGCACGGCGAACGAGTGCGTCCACGGAATCAACTGGGTCATGTCCGCAGCGGCCACCGTGGACATGTCGTATACGCAGGCCAGCTTGTCCTCCGCCAGCAGGTCAATCGACGAGATACAGTTCAACAGGGTGAAGTTCAGCCGCGGGTCCTCACGGAGGAATCGGGCCACTTCCAGCCAGCGGGCGGCGGAGACCACCGCATACGGGTGTGCTCCCTCCAGGACCGTGTCCTCGATTGCCTCGCCGAACTCCTCCTTGAGCAGTTTGCAAATCTCTTCCGGAGTCATGCGTGTCCGCTTTCGTTGCCGACGGCGCTAGCGCCGCGTTCAGTCACACTCTCGTAGCGGCCTGCGTCTCGCAGGCCGGACGACCGGCGGGGCCGCCGGCCGCGACAATCAGACCCAAGCTCGCTTGCCTAAGAGGCTTTACGCCACCACCGGCAGACTCGTACCGGAGACCGTCTCCCTGGTTCGCGTTTCGTGGGCGATCTTGTCCTGGAGCCGCATCAGCCCCTCGAGCAGCGCCTCCGGGCGGGGCGGGCAACCGGGCACGTACACGTCCACCGG
Source organism: Phycisphaerales bacterium (assembly GCA_030612785.1). GTDB lineage: Bacteria > Planctomycetota > Phycisphaerae > UBA1845 > UBA1845 > JAAEQG01. The sequence goes on along the minus strand of JAUWNF010000441.1, from coordinate 2,165 downwards.
TATCACCAGGTCCACACCTTTGACCACGTGGTAGCCGTATTTGAAATAGGGCCCGCCGCCGATCGTACAGGCACCCATAGCCATTACCTGCTTGGGCGCGGGCATCTGGTTATAAAGCCGCTTGATCCGGCTGGCCATCTTGTAAGTGACCGTGCCCGCGACAATCATCAGGTCCGCCTGCCGCGGCGAGGGGCGAAACGCGCCGGCGCCGAAGCGGTCCAGATCGAACCGTGAGGCACCGGTGGCCATCATCTCGATGGCGCAACAGGCGATCCCGAACGTCACCGGCCAGATACTGCCCTGCCGCGCCCAATTGATCGCCCAATCGAGCGTGGTCATGATCAGACCGTTTTCAAACCTGTCGTCGAACCAGCTCATGGGCTTATTCCTTGGTTCCCCCGCCGACATGGATCGGCGCGCCCGGCCCCACCGCCCGCGACTGCGAAGCCGTCGAGCGAACCCAGTCCAGATAGCCGAAGCGCCACAAGTAGAGGAACCCCGCCACGATCACCCCGAAGAAGAACAACATGTCGCACAACGCTACCATCTTGACTGAGGCGAGCTCCGCCGGGTCGATACCCCCGCCGCCATATACTACGGCCCAAGGCCAAAGCAGAGCGATTTCCACGTCGAAGATAATGAAGACTAACGCTACCACGTAAAACCGCAGGTCAAACTGGATCCACCCGCTGCCGATGGTCGGCTCGCCACATTCGTAAATAGCGCCCTTTTCCGCATTCTGCTGCTTGGGGCGAATCAGCCAGCCCAGGAACAAGGCCCCAAAACACAAGGCAAAACCCAGACCGCCCAAGATCAGCAATCCGATGATTAACTGCACGCTGGTCGCGTCGCGCGGGACCGCCGCGGCAAGGTTTTCCGCTACGCTAAGGGAGCTTGCTGATGGCATGATGTCCACCTCTGCCTGGTACCGCGTTTCATGAAACCCGCGACGACGTCGCCCCAGGGAGCCGCGGGCTTTAGTCCGCGCGGTGCTCTGCGCAGGCTGAAGCCTGCGGCTCGCTATCGTCGCAGGATTTACGCACCACGATACTAGCTTTCAGCCTCCTTTGACGGGGGCGTTTTCTTTTCCGCCGCCCCTTCGTCCTCCTTGGCGGGCTTGGGCTTGGGGGGCGGCTTTTGTTCGGTCAGCGCCTTGAGCATCGCCTCGCGCTGAGGACGCCCCTGCTCCACCCACTCTTGCTTGGTCTTGGCCGCCCAAGCGGGCAGTGGACCTCCGACCGCGCCCAGTTGGATTGTGCGATTGGTTCCGCGCATCCATAGCGGCTGGGGCGTCTGTAAACCTCGCTTGGCCAGCTCAGTGAACTCCACGATCATGCTCTCGCGGTCGTATCCGGACAGATCGTGCAGGTTGCCCATGTGGAGGCACTCGGTGGGGCAAGGGGCTGTGCACAGTCCGCAGAGCATACACTTGGCGTAATCGATCGCGTAGCGGACCATGGCCCCACCCACCGCCACGCCGCTGGCCTTATCCAGCTTCCGCGCGGCGGTCTTCTCGATGTAGATGCAGTCCACCGGGCACGCTTTGGCGCACTGGTCACAGGCGATACATTTCTCGATCTCGTACCAGTGAAACCCTCGGAACCGTGGTTGGACCGTCGGGGCCACATCTGGGTACTGCACGCAGATCGTCTTGGCGAAACAGTACCGGATGGTGACGCGCATCCCGATCAGGATGGTTCGAATCGTCGAGTAGATGTTATAAAGGTAAGCGGACACAGTGCGTTGGCTTATGTAAGAACCGTTGGTATCCCAATCAATGCACCCGGCACGGACCATCGCGGAACACACTGACCGCAGCACTCCCGCGCTCGATGCCGGGTTGAGCGGGGATTCTATGGGGCCGGGCAAGCGCTTTCAATAGCGCCAGCCCATCTGGGAAGGAGTTTTATAGAGGTTATCCTGTGAATTGTCACGTCCGCCCACGCCAGAGGCGAGTTGCGGGCTTGCTCGGCGCGGCGGGTGGCACGGGTAAGCGGAGCCCCGGCGCGCCGGGGCGGAGCTTACCCTAATACTGTTCATTTAAGGATCTTGACGCAGCGTTCGATATTCATGAGATGCGGCGTCGGGCGGTGACGGGGACGAATCGGGTAATTGCTCATCTTGCGTTTGACGCCGCGCGGATTACGCCGGCCGCGACTCGATAC
>JAUWNF010000631.1 GCA_030612785.1 Phycisphaerales bacterium | reverse complement strand
AACCGCGGTCGTGTACACGCCGGATGACCCTTCGTCAATGTAGTAGTGCGAGGGGGGACACGTCAAGCAGCAGGAGTTCTGAGCGGGCGGGAAACAGACACCACAGGTTAACTGGATCGGGAGGCGTTCACAATCTCGACCCCCACTCGATAAGTGCCGTTATCGAGACGAACGGAGTTGCGAATCACACCCCTGACGTGGGGCGTGCCGGGAATATCGTCGAAACGAACGTGGACGGCTGACCCTTGGGGAATCGAGCGGGTGAAGACAAAGCTGAGGCCGGCGCGGGAGAGATCGCTCGTCTTCACAGACAGTTGCTGCGTGACCAACTTTCCATCCACGCGTTCTTCGAGTTTGAGGCGGATGGAAGCTTCCCATCGGTGACGTGGGTAACGCCTGCGATTGGCGCCCGTCTTTCGGGACTCGATGTCATCGACAATTCGCTCGATGGAATCTTCCTCCGAGTCCTCCAGGTGAGACAGGTTCCACGCGCCATCGACCGTCAGCGTCTCTGCCGAGAGCAACTCGATGTGTTCCTCGGTGAGAACCGATCCGGCGCGCTTCAGGATACGCCCACGCTGGTTGTAGATGTGACCCGGCAGCTTCAGCCCCGGCCGAAGCACGTTCGCGTTGAGGGGTTGCAAGGTTGTCTTGGCGTTTCCCATGGTCTCCGCCAAAGGCTCCGACCAGACCTTCAGCTACGCAATACGCACACACAGAAAGGATCGGTTGATCCGCGACGGGGATTGAATCGGAAGAGACTTGCGGGTTCCGCCCGTTGCAGCCTCGATTGAGAGATTATTCACGGACCTGCGCCAGTTCTCGGACAGCAACGACCAGTAATAACCACGTCAGAACTCTACGATTCCGGCCAATCGGACAACAAACGGCAGAGCTCATCGTGGATCTTATTGAACGGCATGGTCGGGCCCTTGATACCATTGAAGAGCACAGAGAAGGCAAACCACCGCTCCGCGGGAGTCACCACGTACCCGCTCAACGTTCGAACGCCCTGCAAATAACCGGTCTTGGCATAGACGGCGCCGGGGATGTTCATCATTCGCCGTTTCAAGAGGCCTTCCCGCCCCGCGACCGACAGGCTGTTCACGAACAACTCCTTTGACGGGTGCTGGTACATGTAGCTCAACAAACCGACCGCCTGCGCGGCGGACATCCGATTATCCCGGCTTAGACCCGAGCCGTCGCGATAATCCGACTCCGCCAGCGCGACATGGGCACGCTCGGCGAAGTCCAGCAGCGCCAGCCGCCCGGTGTCCCAGCTTCCGATCGGTTCGGCCCACCCCGCGCGGCGCGACCACTCAAACCCGAGTTGCTTGACCAGGGCCTCGGTGAAGAGGTTCTGGCTGTCCTTCCCGATCCGGCCCAATACCGCAGGTAAGGGGGTTCGATGCTCGGCCAGAATCGTCAGATCCGGCGGAAGGTCGCCGTTGGGCAAACGCACGCGCCTGGTGCGAACCTCCTGCTCCGCCGCAATACCGTGACGGCGCAGGGCTTGGCGAAATGCCCCGGCAAAAAATGCCACCGGGTCCGACACGGACACCGTGGGAAACTCCCACTGCCTGTTGCACCGACCGCTGATGACCAGCCGCATCTCCGACCCGGGGCGATCGATCACCGCCTTGCCCTCGCCCCCGGACACGCACCGATTCACGATCTCCACCGCGTCGCTCGGGGGGATCATCGACCAAAGCACCGGGTCGCCCTCCTGCTCCGCCGGTCGGAGGGTCACCTTCACGCAATTGCCGCCGATGCTCAGCGCACTTACCGGCGCCGCGTACCCCTTCCGCAGATGCCTCGCTTCCCAGGAGGGATGGGTCCACTGCCGATCGAACAGGGTGTCGGCGTATACCAGGCGTCCCGCGAGGCTCTTGACGCCCTTCGCGGCCACCGCCGAGGCCCACCGTTCCAGCTCGCCGGTAATCGACTCCCCTCGGGCCTTGACGAACTCTGGATCACCGAAACCGGGATCGCCGCCGCCGATTACGCATAGGTCATTGCCCTGCGAGGCCAATACCGTACGAAAAGTAAACGAAGCGCCCAAGTCCACGGCCGCCGCCGCCAGCACCCACAACTTCTGATTGCTGGCCGGAATCAGCTTACGTTCCGCATCATGCTCCAGGAGCACCTCCCCCGTGGTCAAGTCCACCACTTTGGCTGAACACACGGTCTCCGGCGTCGGCAAGTTCGCCAGCAAGCGGTGTAGTTCGGCGACCGCCTCCGTTCTGGACTGCGCCGCGTCGGTCCGCTCCGCGAGCGGGAGGATCAAGGCGACGGTGAGGAGTAGGCGGGTGCCCCATACCTTTTATACGCCACCGCGGCTCAAGGGGGGGGGAATTGAACTCCCGGCGCAACCTGGTGGGGCACACGGCGTTGAGGCTGTGC
>JAUWNF010000173.1 GCA_030612785.1 Phycisphaerales bacterium | reverse complement strand
GGGGGCGGTGTTGCGGCGCCCGGTTTGGGTGGTGTTTGGTCTTGCGGCTGCAAAAGATAAAACGACTCCAGGATGGATTCCGTGTAGCCGCGACAACGTACCCCGAACTCAGGTACGCGCTCTTCGAGTACGCGGAGAGCCGCCCTCCCAGCGACGAACAGATGCACAGTGCCGAGACCGAGATTACAGGTGGGATGCTGCCTTGGCTGGAGCAGGCCTCAAGCCATGATATCGGCGGAACCCCGGAAGGTAAAGGTTGGCCAGGCGAAGAGAAAATCTGGCGCCGGGCAGTTCTCTACGGCCCCCTCCAGCGGAAAAGTCGCGAAGGCGCGGAACTGTTCACGAGCCAGGCAATACTGGCATACATAGAGCTGCTAGGGCAGGAGCGGAAAGAGAGCCTCCTGGTTCGGTGCGGGTTCATCGAGGCCAATCAGTACCGTCACGCCGCAAGACAGCGGCACAGTGTGTCATTCGTGGACTGGTTCGACCTCCTGCGCATGCTGCACGTATGGGGCGGCGGGCGTGGCGTTGAGGCCACGCATGACACGCTGATCCCCTTCTCGATTTTCTGCTTTCAGAGCGGCGGTTATCTCGGGCGGCGACCGGGCTACGTGGAGAATGGCATCACGGTATTACCGCTGGCCCCGCAGGGCGGTCTGACGAGGATCGTGGCCTGGAAACTGGACATAGGCGTCTTCGAGGGTTCGGCGCGGGCGGTCGAAGCCGTGATTGCGTTGGCCGAGCCACTCAAACGCAGAAAACGCTCCGCAGAAGAATGCAACCGGCTAACCGAGAAGTACCTTCAGGATCATCCCAAAGCCGTGATCCAGGACGTCAACAAGGCGACTGGTGACTCCACAGGAGCCATACAGAGGACGGCCGCGTGGGGGGCGCATATGGCCGCCAAGCGTTCTGCGTCCAAGCGTCCAAAGGCCGTCAACCTGAGCGAAGAGGTCATCGCGAAACAGGCGGTGGAGAATGACCCGGCATCCACCGTCGACGAGGACGACGACCTCCGATGGGCCATGGAGAACAGCACTCCTGAACAGCGTGCGAAGCTCAATGCATCGGATATCGAGGGGCAGCGCGAATTGGTCTCGCTCATCCGGGATCAGATGGCTGACGCCAAGCAGGAGCCGAGTCCTCTGGAACCCGATCCTGATCCCTGCCACCCGAAACAAGTCAAAATCCGCAAGACCGTGTAAACGTTCATGAACGTTCACGGCCTCAAAACCGCGTTCTTGCCCCCGCCAGCCGCGATTTCCCTTGCTGTCGTGAACGGCGCGCTTACCAGTGGCAGTACAACCTAATTCCTACGCTTCACAGGAGGTGAGCACCGATGGCCACAAAAACCATCCCACGACTCATCACGCCCGGCGTTATCGCAAGGCGGCTCCGACAGCCCCTGCATCGTGTCGCGCACATCCTCCGAACCCGTCAGCACATCCGCCCTATGGCTCGAGCTGGCATGCTCCGGCTGTACGACCCAAACGCGATCGCCGCGGTGCGGCACGAGCTGAGCGCGATCGATGCTCGCCGCGCAGCACGGCAGGAGAGGGCCGACCCTGGCCCCAATGAGGAGCGCGCACCCGAATGAGCCCACCCCAGAGAACCCGTCCGGCGCAGGAGCGGCCTGCCGTGGGCGCCAAGGAGGTCCCCGAGCTGCTGTCAATCCCACTCCGAACCTGGAGACGGCTCGATCGCGACCGCCTGTGTCCGGCGGCTCTCTGGCCTGGCGCCGGCCGGAGAAAGATCTGGTTCACGGAATCGCTGCGGGAGTGGCTTCGACTGGGCTGCCCGTCGCGCCACAAATACGAGGTACTTACAGGAGGCCATCGCAATGATCGTGCCAAACGGTAGACGAAAACGCGGCCGGACGTGGCGGGAACCACGGAGCCGGCCAGGAGTTCACCGATCAGCCATAAGAGTACCACGCTTCAGGCTCATTCGCAAGACCCAGGGCACGTATCCCGAACCGAGGCGGGCGGCATGATGGTGGGTGACCTCGGCCGGCGGCCCTTTACTTTTGCCCAGGCGGAGCTGGAGCAGCTTGGCGTGATCGTTCGGATTGCTCACCTGAAAGCCCACCGGTGGAAAGGGGGTAGCGATGCCTGACGCGTCCCCCACCACCCCAATGGCCGACCAGAACAACAGCGTCCTGCCCGGGCTGGCGTTACGGGCGCGCTACGCGATCAAGCGCAGGCATATTGCGCCCGCGCGGCTTGTCGGGCGAATCCGCTTTTTTGCTGAGTTGCAGATTCCGATCATCGAAGCGGCGCTACCGCGTTCACGGAAGCCATCCGAGTCGGAGAGCGCGTGAAATGACGCCACTGCTGGCAAAGCGTGCAAGTGTCGCGGCGACGCTCGATATGAGCGTGCGCGCTTTCGACCGCGCCCTGGCAGCTGAACAGATCGGTCCGAAGCCCATCACACTGGCCGGGAGCACAACCCGATTGTGGTCGATGTCCGACATTCAGGACTGGATCGCGGCTGCACGTAACGGCGAACTGCTGGATCGTGCGGAATGGGAACAGATCAAGCGTCAACAACTCCGAGAGGTTAAAACAGATGCTTGACGCTGCGCGAACTGCCTGGTTCTTGCTGCTCGCTATCGCCCGCAGACGGGGGGAATACGTAAACCTCTATGCTGCATCGTTGCGGTCCGCGTGGAGAGAGAGGGTGCAAACGTGACCACAGCCGCCGAAAGCCTACGACGCGACCGAGCAGCGTTGATAAATGCCCTAGAGGCGGCGGGCGCTAAGATCGTCGGCAATCGGGTACAGTGTCCCTTCCACAAAGACAACAACCCCAGTGCGAGCATCTATGACGCAGACGGTGTGCCGAAGTTCAAGTGCCACGGCTGTGGCTTCTCCGGCGACGTTTTCGATGTAATTCAGAAGCGCGACAGTTGCGATTTTAAGACGGCGCTGGAATGTGCCGGGGTTGTCAACAACGGCGCAGCCAGCAAGCCGAACGACGCCGGGCGGTCGAGGCCGACGACATACACTACGTTCGAGGACGCTCTGAGCGCGGCACTCGTGCCCATTCAGCGAGAACACCCAGACGTTGCCTACCGCGCTTATCCCTATGGGGACGATTGGCGGCGCGTACGGTTCGACTGGCCGGGGGGCAAAACCTTCCGGGAGATTAGCCGCAACGGCAACGGCTGGTTGTTGCGGAAGCCTAAGGGCAAAACACAGCTCTATCGCATCGACGAAGTGACACCGGGCAGCACAGTCCACGTCGTCGAGGGCGAAAAAGCGGTAGACGCCGGATGGGCAATCGGTCTCCAATGCGTCACCTCGGGCGGATCGTCGGCGGCGGGTAGTGCGAATTGGACACCGCTGGCCGGATTGTCGTGTGTGGTCCAGCCAGACTATGACGAACCGGGTGAACGAGGCGCACAAACCACCGTGGCTAAGCTGTTGGCGCTGAGTCCACCGGCAGAGGTGCGCGTCCTGCGGTTGCCCGGCTTGCCGGAAGGCGGCGACCTGTTCGATTTCATCGAAGCCCGTGACAGTCGAGACAACCTGGACCTTCGGCTAATGGTCGAGGCCCTGGCCGAAGAGGTGCAACCGGAGACGCCGCGTACAGAGACAACCGCAACAGACGCACAGACGATAGACGATGCCGCATTCGATCCGAGTCTAAACCTGACAGACACCGACAACGCCACGAGGTTGATTAACCGCCACGAAAACGATTTGAGATACACACATGGGCAGGGTTATCTGGTATGGGCCGACTCATGCTTTGCGAAGGATACGGAAGGACATACCAGTTGGTTAGCACGCCAGACGATCAAATCGCTCTATGCGGAGCTTACCAGTATCGAGGACCTTGAAGTGCGAAAAAAACGATTCGCGGCATTGGTGAGATGTGAGGCACACAACCGCATTCGTGGGATGCTCGAACTGGCAAAGTGCGACCCGAGGATTCGCGTGGCGACCGAAGACCTTGACCGCGATCCGTGGTTGTTCAATTGTCTGAATGGAACGTTGGAACTGCGAACCGGTAAGCTACGAGAACATCGACGCAGCGACTTGATAACGAAACTGGCACCAGTGCAGTACGATCCGAAGGCCAAGTGTAAACGGTGGTTGAAGTTCTTAGAGCGGATCATGGAGAGGAACACCGGCTTGATTGAGTTCCTGCACCGTTGGTGCGGCCATTGCCTGAGTGGTGACATCACCGAGCAGGTTATTGTCATTTTACATGGTCAAGGGGCGAATGGGAAAAACGTTTTCCTGGACACCATCCGTGGTGTGATGGGTGACTATGCCAGCAAGGCAAGCCCAGACCTATTGACGATCCGCCGATCCGAAGAGCATCCGACCGAGATAGCCGGACTGGCGGGTAAAAGGCTGGTGGTGGCAAGTGAAACGGAAGAGGGTAAGCGGCTACGGGTCGAGTTCGTAAAGCAATCGACCGGGGACGAAAGCCTATGTGGTCGATTCATGCGTCAGGATTACTTCGAGTTCGCACGCACCCATAAGACCATGCTGGCCACTAACGCCAAACCGACCATCAGGGATGACAGCTTGGCAATCTGGCGACGGATCAAGCTGGTACCCTTCAGCGTCTCGATCCCAGAGGCCGAGCAGGACCGGCAACTCACCCAGACGTTGCGGGCTGAGTGGCCGGGCATCCTGGCGTGGATGGTGCGGGGATGCTTGGCGTGGCAGTCGAAGGGACTTCCGGCCGTCGAAGAAATCCGTGCGGCGACGGAGGAGTACCGCTCAGAGCAGGATGTCCTCGGGCCATTCATCGACGAATGCTGCACGACGGGCCCTGAATGCCGGGCCAGTCGGAAGGCAATCTGGAGCAAGTATTCCACGTGGGCGGCGGTGAATGGGGGCAAAAATCCGCTCACTCGGCTTGAATTGTACGAGCGGTTGAGGCGGCGTGGCTACAGTGACGGCGTATGGCGAGAGGCGAATCGGACCATTCGAGGTTTTGAGGGAATCGGCGTTTTAACGTCGTGAACGCGGTTTTGTTGCAATGTTGCAGTTTGTTACACCCTTTTACCATATAGACAGATATCAATCTCTCTCATGGGGATTAACCGGAACAACTGCAACAAACTGCAACACTGCAACGGCGACGATGACAAAGCACTCCGGCCGTGGGCTGGAAAATGCGACGATCGCGTACCAACCGCCACGTACACACCGACGCAGATTGAAACCTATCTGGCCATCCCGGCGAGCCGGGTGCGCGGCGCGTTTTTCGCCTGCGAGATCGACCACGCGGCTTGGCCAGAAACGCGGCCGCCCGCTTTCCTCGGGAGGACCATTCTCGCCTGGATCGACAAGGAATCCGTCAAGTACAAGGTGACGCCGGCGGGCCGGGTGCTGGTCGAAAACCGGACGCGAGTAGGATGAAGGGAATGAGGAATGCGATTGATTTGTGGTGAGTTCGAGGAACTCGATTTATCCGAGATCGGCCCGGTGGACCTGTGCATCGCTGATCCGCCCGACAACATCGGCAAGGGCTATGACGGCTACTCCGACCGGCTTCCTGAGCCGGAGTACCGGCGGCTCATCAAGGAATGGCTTCGGCGGAGCTGCGAGATCACCAACGGTCCGGTGTTCTTCACCTTCGCAGAGCGGTGGATTCCCGACGTGGAGGATGGCATCCGTGAACATGGGCTCAGGCTGATCGAGCGTATCTGGTGGTACTGCACGTTCGGCCAGTGTGCCCGGCCCCGCTCCACCCCGTCTATCCGCCCAGTCTACTGGCTCCCCACCAGGCGCGTGTTTCCCGAGGGGGGAATCCGGGTGGAGTCTGACAGGCAACTGAAGTACAACGACAAACGCGCCAATCCGAACGGCAAGATGCCCGACAACTTTTGGGATTTCAACCGAGTCTGTGGAACACACCGTGAAAGACGGGAATGGCATCCTTGCCAGTTGCGCGAGAGCATGGCCGAGCGTATTATCCGTGGGCACTCGAATCCCGGCGACACGGTGCTGGACCCGTTCGTCGGTTCCGGGACCACCGTGTATTGTTGCGACAGTCTGGACCGCCGCGTCGTGGGCATCGACCAGAGCCAGTTCTACCTTGACAAAATTAGGGAGGAACGCGAGCCGGCGGCGGAGCGCATTGCGGCGCGGCGAGCGGCGGAGCGAAAGATCAGGCGCAACCGTTGCGCTTGATGCCAAGACGGCGAACCTCGGTTACTGTGTCCGACGTGGCGGAACCTAAAACCACCACAACGGTGGTTTTAGCCGCCTACCGAAAGCGGCGACCTTTGGAGGCCATCCGAGGCGAGAAAAGCCCGTAGGCGTGGCGAGAACGCTCGGAATCGAGCCTTGACAGCGGCGACGATGGTGTCGATGATAGGGACGCTCAGAATCTAAGGAGTCCCTTCCATGTTACCTTCAAGCGCTTCGGCGCTAACGAGACACTCCGTCCAACCCGTCGGTAGCCGAGAGGTCCGAGCCGTTCCCTTAGAACGGTGAGCCGGGTTGGGCGGGGCTGCGCTGAGAAGGGATGGTGAATCGATGACCGAGACAGAGGCTCTCACGGAGCGCGTGGCCAAGCTCGAAAGACAGAACCGCTGGTTCAAACGCGCAACTGGTGCGGTGGTTGTTGTTGTTCTTGCTGCGATGCTCATGGGGCAAGCCACGCAGCCGAAGGGGGCGACCGAGAAGAGGATCGTCGAGGCCGAGGAGTTCCGCCTTGTGGATAAGGAGGGGAAGCGTCGCGGAATGTGGAGGGTGATGCCGGACGGTATGACCTTGCTTGCCCTCTACGGCAAGGACGAAAAGGCACGTGGGGAATGGAAGGTGCTCCCGGACGGCTCAACCGGGATTCGCCTCCTCGACAAGGACGAGAAGATGCGTGGAGTGTGGGCCGTATTCCCGTCCGGCAACACCTCGCTTACCCTCTACGACAAGCGCGAGAAGATACGTGGAGTGTGGGCGGTGCACCCTATCGGCTCAAGCGGGTTTAGCCTCTACGACAAGGACGGGAAGGCGC
>JAUWNF010000646.1 GCA_030612785.1 Phycisphaerales bacterium | reverse complement strand
TATATAGTCAAGATATCGCGGGGGTGTCATTTTTTGTTTCTCGGAGCCATTCTCTCGGCGCGGCGTTTCTGATGCAGTTGCTCGTCGTACGGATTTCGATCCTGCCAGCAGCGGTAGGCGATCTTGACCCACCGGTCACCGATGCCGCGCAGCGCGGTGTAATGAGTCATGCCGCCCTTGCGTTTGGATTGGTAGTCCTCACGAGCCCAGGAGCCCTCCTTGCGGATCGTGTGAAATGCAAACCACACCCACGCCTGATGCAGGGTGGTATTGCAGGCCCGTCGCCTCCGCACCGATCGGTATTTGCCGGATTGAATGGTGATCGGCGCCAGACCCCAGCGGGCCGCCACCTCTTCGTGGCCATTCCAGCGATCCCGATCGTCGCCGAAGCCGGCCAGCATCGCGCTTACGGTGACCGTGCCACCGGAAGGCAACGACTGAAAGATAAAGGCGTCCGGATGATCCGCCACGGCCTGCTCCATCGCTTTCTCCACCTGGTTCAGTTCCTCCCCGAGGGCTCGGATGGCTCGAACGCGGTAGCGAACCTCCATTGCGTGGGCCTGGTTGCGGGAAGACTCGCGGGTGGGGCTGGGAGCCATCGCCGCGACCCCCAATCGATCCCGGGTGAGCGACCTCATGCGTCGCCCCTGAGCCCAGGTATCGGCCTGGTTGTAGCTGAGCTCCGCGAAGGCGTCCGCGGTGGGGAAGGCCTCGAGGAGATCGAGAACCCACGAGTAAGTGAGATTCGTCGCGGCGCCCAGCACGTGCGGATGCCAGCAGACCAGATGAGAGCGCAGCCGCTGCATATGCGTGGTACGTTCTTGGACCAGTTGCTCGCGCAGTGCGACCCACTCTCGCAAAGCCAGCGTCGCCGGACTGTCCGGCTTCATCGGACGCAGATGTTGATAACTGGTGCGGATGAACTCCGCCATACTCCAGGTGTCTCGATCGTCGTCTTTGAGTCCTGCCGGTGTAAAGCGTTCCCGAACGCGTTCGGCCGATTTGGGATTGAGTCCGTACACCTGGACCCCCAGTCGCAGCAAGCGATCCAGCAGCAACCCGTCGTGGCTTTCGATGGCCACGTGGATCTCTTCGCCGGGGTAGCTGCTGGTCAGCAAGTGGTCCAGATGAGCCAGGTCCCACGCCTCGTGCTTGATGCGGGCCCGTTCGAGCACTTCACCGGATTGGTCCAGTACGATCACCAAGTGCGATTCCTCGGCCCAGTCGATTGCGGCGAAAATCATGCCATGTACTCCGGGCTGGACCAGGTTACAATTAGGCGTCGGCAGAGACTGAAGCGGCGGAACCCCTATTTTGGCCCTCGCGGGGCAACTGGTTATCATCCGTTGAGCTTCAGCCGACGACACAGGCCGAGACAGTCCCTGCTGGCTGTCACGCAGCGGGCGACGGATGGTCATGGGCCTGTGCTCGCCGACCCTGTGGGTGAGCCACGGTCCAGCAACCGGCTCACCCGCTTGCTTTGTACCAGTCTTCGTTGCACAACCGATAGGGTAAATAGGGCGACGGAAGACCACTTCTTGTCAGAAAAACAAGAAAATGGGGGTGAGCAATTCAGAGATGAGGAAGATCGTGGGGAGCGCGTTCCATCGACCCTAGAATGGGAGGAAGTAGCATGAAACGGGGTGGGCGAACCCGGCGCGTTTTCAAGTGGGCCGGACTGATGGGCTGCGCGTTGCTGCTGATCGTGTGGGTGGCGAGCTACTGGGTGGTTCTTTATCCCAAATGGCTGAAGGTAGAGTGTACGTGGTTCGTCGGCTTGGGACACGGGTACGTGGAATGCTACTACCCCGCGGGCGTGCTGACGCATCGGACCGGATTTCTCTTCGGCCGCATCATGGGGCGGCGGCCAAACTGGTGGCCGGGCGTGCAGAGAACCAGCGGGCCGGGCGGCGCGAGCTGTTGGTACGTCGGCGTGCCCCTATGGCTACCGTTCCTGGCCGCGGCGCTCCCGACCGGCGTACTCTGGCACCGTGACCGCCGACCACCGCCGGGCCATTGTCAGGCCTGCGGGTATAATCTCACGGGGAACACGTCCGGCGTGTGCCCGGAATGCGGGGAACCGATATGAGATACCGCCGTCCATCCCGTCTCCGCCGCTTCCTGATGCACGTCGTGCCGAAGGGTTTTCTTGAGCTGCGATACTACGGGGCACACAGCCGCACGCGCATCAGGGCGACATTACACCAGGAGCGGATTAATAGCAGTGATGCTAAAAAAGTGGGATTCTAGGGGA
>JAUWNF010000481.1 GCA_030612785.1 Phycisphaerales bacterium | reverse complement strand
GCACGGTCCGCAGGCGTTGGCCAGCACCGTGGCGCCGGCCGAGGGGAGCGTCGCCATCTGCCCATCGCGTGCGATGGGGCGGTGAATCTGGTCGGCGCCGGGCGGCACCAGCAGCGGGGCGGCGAACTTGATGCCGGCTTTCTTGGCCTGCTCGGCCAGAGCGGCGGACCGCCCCATGTCCTCGTAGGAGGAGTTCGTACAACTGCCGATCAGCCCGTAGGTCAACTGATCGGGATAGTCGTTCTCCTTCACGTCCTTGGCCATCTGCGAGATGGGACGGACCAGGTCGGGCGTATGCGGACCGGCGATCATCGGCTCCAACTCGGACAGGTTGATCTCGATCACCCGGTCGTAGAACTTCTCGGGATCGGCTTCGACCTCGGGGTCGGCCCGTAGCAGCTCGCGGTGCCGGTCGGCCAGCTCGGCGACGTCGCGCCGGTCGGTGGCCCGCAGGTAGGCGGCCATCCGCTCGTCGTAAGGGAACACCGAGTTGGTGGCGCCGTGCTCGGCGCCCATGTTGCACGTGGTGGCCTTGCCGGTGCAGCCGACCGAGGCGCAGCCGGGACCGAAGAACTCGAGGATGCAGTTGGTCCCGCCCTTGACCGTGAGGATGTCCATGAGCTTGAGAATGATGTCTTTGGCCGAGGTCCAGCCGTGCAGCTCGCCGGTCAGCCTGACGCCGATGGCCCCGGGCCAGAGCAGGTTCCACGGCTCGCCCACCATCACGTCCACCGCGTCAGCCCCGCCGACGCCCACCGCGACCATGCCCAGTCCGCCGGCGTTGACCGTGTGCGAGTCGGTGCCGATCATCAGCCCGCCGGGAAAGGCGTAGTTCTCGAGCACCACCTGATGAATGATGCCCGAGCCCGGCTTCCAGAAACCCATGCCGTATTTGGCTCCGGCGGTCTTGAGGAAGTTATAGACCTCCGCGTTTTCGTCGTTGGCTACGCTTAAGTCCTTCTCGGCGCCATGTTGGGCCCGGATCAGGTGGTCGCAATGGATGGTCGCGGGGCCCTTTACCCGCGAGATGCCCGACTGCATGAACTGGAGGACGGCCATCTGGGCGGTGGCGTCCTGCATGGCGACGCGATCCGGTCGAAGCTCGACGGTAGTTTTCCGCCGCTCGGGGGCGGGGATGTCCATCGAATCAAGGTGGCCGACGAGAATCTTCTCCGCCAGCGTCAACGGCCGACCGAAAAGCTTGCGCCCCGCGTCAACTCGTTCGCTCAACTTCGCGTAAGCCTTCTTGACCAGATCGATGTTGTCGCTCATGGATAATCTCCGTCGATGGACTCAGCTTCGATGTCGTGCGGACCGAGCCGCGAAACTGCTTTCGATGCCCGGGAGGAGCAGTTTAGCACCAGTGCGCAGAGCAGGCAATTGAGCGGGGCTTCATGTTCGCCGGCCGTCAAGGCTGGCGAACGGGGTGGGGAATAAGTTTGACGGGTTTACAGTCGCGGGCGCCTTTCACATTCGAGTCAGTCCCCCACCCCGCACGCCGTTATCGGACGCTGGGTAAGCAGCGCTGACAGGCTTCAGAACTCGGACGTTTTCGGGTATTATAGCGAGCTACAAGAGTCGAGGGTCCGCGTGCCGGGCCCGTCAACGGGGCCAACTTCTGTGGAGGTACGCAACTGAGATAGAGAGGCAGACGCTCGTAGATTAGCGTCAAAACAATCGTGGTTTCGGCTGCCGTCTTCTTCTGAAAACTCGCAATTCTTAGGAACCAAGATGTGTGACCGGCGCCGCGTCCCGAAAGGGGCGCGGGCCGGACCGCCTTTGGTTCCGGGTATGCGAGTACCTCAGAAGAAGGGTGCGTTTCGGTTTCGCGCCCTTTTGTATTGCGCCCGCACGGCCGTTTTGGCGCATGTGAATACGGTGCTGGCCCCAACGGCTTGGGGACCAGCCACCATGGGAAGAATGTGGTCCTCACGGTGGGGACCCATCAGACGGAGGCGGAACGTCGGGTCCGGAGACGTCATCCGCACGCCCGCCACTACGAACCTTCCGGCACAGGAGGACCTGAGATGCGATTCCACAAAACGTTTGGAGTAGTACTGGCCTTTGCGAGCGTAATGTGCTTCGTAGCGGCAGCGCGGGCACAGACCACGTGGTATGTTGATTGTGCCTACTGCCCCGGTCCAGGTAGCGGCACGCCAGAGGACCCCTTCTGTACGATTCAGGCCGGAATCGATGCCAGCAGTAACGGGGACACGGTACAAGTAGCTGATGGGACGTACACCGGCGTCGGCAACAAGGACCTGGACTTCGGCGACAGGGCCATCACCGTCGGCAGCGCTGGCGGCCCGTACAACTGCATCATCGACTGCGAGAACAACGGCCGGGGGTTCCACTTCCATAGCGGTGAGGACCTGAATTCGGTCGTGGTTGGGTTCACGATTACGCGCGGGAATGCGGGCCTGTATGGTGGAGGCATGTTCTGCCAGGACGGTAGCCCAACAGTGAAAGACTGCATATTCAAAGGCAATTCGGCGAGCCATGGGGGTGGAATGGCAAATGGCGACAGCAGCAGCCCAACGGTGGTCAACTGCCTTTTCATCGGTAATACGGTTGCGGGTCATGGCGGCGGCATGCACAACTGGAACAGCGACCCCACGTTGACCAACTGCACGTTCACCGGGAACGTGTCCAGTACTCAGCCCGATGGCGGGATGATAAACTTCGACAGCAACCCGGCTCTGACTAACTGCATCTTGTGGGGGGATTTGTGGAACGGCAGCCCGACTCCGGGTGAGATCGCCAATCACGGTTCTTCTAGCCCGGTCGTCACTTACTGCTGCATCGAGGGCGGCTACGAAGGTGATTGCAACATCGGTGACCTGCCCGAGCACGATCCGCAGTTCGTCGACGCCGCCAACGGAGACCTGCACCTGTCCCTCGACTCACCGTGCATCGACGCGGGCAGCAACGGAGCTGTGCCGGCAGGCGTCACGACGGACCTCGACGGCAATCCCCGCTTTGTAGACGACATCTGCGCGCCGGATTGTCCACAGTGCCCGGGAAGCTGCGGCGATCCGCCCATCGTGGACATGGGCGCATACGAGCGCCAGGCAGATGGTGACTGCGACGGAGTCCCCGATGACGTGGACAATTGTCCGGAAGACTACAACCCGGACCAAGAAGATTTCGACGACGATGGTGATGGCGACGCCTGCGATTCCGACATCGACGATGATGGCGTGGTCAATGAGGAGGACGTGTGCCCCTATACACCACTCCGAGACATCAACGGTGTGCCCACACCACCACTGGTGGATTTCGAGGGGAGGCCGGTCGGGGACATCAATCTGGACTGCTACACGGACTTGGTCGACTACCAGTTGTTCCAGCAGGGTTTCACCGGCCCTTTGCCGTAAGCACGTCGCTACGTGAGTAGTGATCCAGAGCCGTCTTCGGTCATCCGCTTTCGTAGCGGCCTGCCGGGTGGCCCAACCCGTTTCGCCGGCCCTCAACGCTGGCCAACGGGGGAGGGGACAGAATAGCAGTTTC
>JAUWNF010000049.1 GCA_030612785.1 Phycisphaerales bacterium | reverse complement strand
CGATCAGGTAGCGGTGCAGATAAGCGTAGTCCAATGCGCGCCAGGCAGCGCTCTTATCCGGGGCCAGACGACCGAGCACCTCCCGCCTGGTGTACCTGAGCGGCTGGGTTTGGCCGCTGGCGCCCTCGTACAGCACGACGTCGGCCTCGGACTCCGCGCACCGAACCGTTCCCTCCGACCACGTCGCAGTCAGCGCCGCGAGCGTCACCCCCTCACCTACCAGCACCCGATAGTAGGGAATGATCAAGCTGCCCGGATCGTCCATGCTACCTAAAACCATCATAACGAAGTTAGCGGGATGCTCCGGACCCAGCGGGCCGCCACCTTGCTCCGCAACGTGATCCCGATAGTTCAACGCGGTTCCGTAGCGGTGGTGGCCGTCGGCGATAAAGACGCGCTTGTCCGCCAGGACGGCGCAGGCGCGCTCGATGGTCGCTTGGTCGGTGACGATCCAGACACGGTTTTCGACCTCTTCCAAGTTCGCACGCACGTCCGGCGGTTTGGCGACCGCGCTCGCAAAGGCCCACCCCACGGCATCCTCCGGATCGGTGTACAGCCCGAACACCGGTGAGAGATTGCACGCGGTGGCCTTCATCAACGCCAGGCGATCCTCCTTCGGCCCGCCGAAAGTCTCCTCATGCGGCAGCACCACGCCTTCGGAGAAGGGCATCAGCCTGAGACGGGCGATGAACTTTCGCCGCGTGTACTCTTTGCCCTCATGCTCGAATCGTTGGTGGTAGACATACAAAGCCGGCTGCGTTTCGCGGACCAGCGTTCCGTCGGTCAGCCAAGTCCGCAACGTCCGCGCCGACCGGTCATAGACCTCCTGGGGCCCCAGCGACTTGGGGGGAATGTGCGGCAGGTCGATGGCTACGATATTGCGGTCGCTCTTGGCTAGCAGCGCGTTCTTGTCCGTTTGGTCCAGCACGTCGTACGGAGGGGCAATTCGCGTGGAGAGGTCACCATCCAAGGGACGGTGATCGTAACGGATTGCCTGAAAGGGGCTGATTTCAGCCATGTTGGGGCTCCAACGGGCTCTATTGCGAACCACCGAGTCCAGTGCGGCACACAAGGTAGCGTGCGCCCTGATCCGACGCAACCCGTAGGAGCCGGCCCCCACACCCGCTGGACCCCACCTGTGTTTCTTGCCGATAACAGCATGGCGATCCGCAAGTGCGGTGTTCAAGATGGAGAGTCCGCATGGACACAGCGGTTATCCTGGCTAGCGGCGGAATCGGCAGTACGGTGGCGGCGGCGTGGGCCGCGCGTGACGCGGCGGTCAACCTGCTGCATATCGATTACGGTCAGCCCGCCGCCGCCCGCCAACGTGCGGCGGTGCAGACACTCGCCGCGGCTCTCCACGTGGAGCGGATCCTCACGATCGACCTCACCCACCTGACCCAGCTTGACGATGCCGGGCGTACGGCGCGTCGAGAATTGCGAGCGGCCTCGGAGGAATCGTCAGCGGTCCCCGCGGCGCTGCCGGGTATCATGCCCACCCTGCTATTGGCTGGCGTGCAGTGGGCCTTCCGGGTCGGCGGGTCACGCGTTGTCTGTGGCGCCTCACAGGTGGCCGACGAAATCGAGTGCGAGGCTCTGCCGGGCGAGGGTCGCCCCGACCACCGGACCGAGTTTTTTCACGCGTTCAACATCATGCTCGAATCCGCCTTGTCTCCACGGCGCAGGATTGCCGTCGAGGCCCCACTCGTAGATATGACCCGTGTGGAAACCGTGCGCCTGGGAACCCGTTTTCAAGTCCCATTTCAGTTGACTTGGGTTTGCCACCGGGCCCCGGACGTGCCTTGCGGCGAATGCCCGCAGTGTCAGTCGGCGTCCAAGGCGTTCACCACCGTCGGCCTCGCCGATCCCGCCATCGCAGATAGCCCGCGGGGATGAAGGCCCTTATACCGTCTTACGAAACTTCCCGTCACCTTCGTTGACCAGTTTCGAGAAGCCCAGCCGCTTGAGGTTCTTGTCGCTCAACTGGTTCTTGGAGCTTGGGCGCGTGTCGACCCGGCACGTGCTGATCACCCGCCCCACGGGCTGGCCGCACTCCGGACACGCGGTGAGCGGCGGGTCGTGCATGCCGTGTCGATACTCGAACCGTCCCACGCAGTGGGGGCATGATTTCGCAGGATCCTCGGCCTGATACTCGTAGATCGGCATCGCCATCCTCCACCAGTGCACCCTATTCTACACCACGCCGGATGCCATCTCAAATGGCAGAGGCTTTTCAGCGCAAGCCGGGTCATTTGACTCCCGGCACAGTCGGCAAGACACATCCCCTGGGTAAAAACGCAACGAACGCGGAGCCTTGACGGCCTCCGCGTCCGTCACCACCCTTGGGATTTACCCAAGTGGGACCCCTCCTCGTTCATCCCGACCTGGGCGTCGCGACCCAATCCCGAGCAGTCCGGGAGCGAACCACAACACGAGAGATCGGGCGACCTTTTTCCTCCTCCTGCCTTTCCCCTCCGGGAGCACCGCTTAGGTCCGCAAACCGCGGCCGACCGGAGCTGCGGGCCGGTCTACTGCGACGAGTCATTATCCTCCAGCATCTTGCGGAGATAGTTGTTCTCGCGACGGGTAGCTTCCAGATCGAACAGCAAATACTTGATCGACAGACGCAGAAAATCGATGCTCTCCTGGAGATTACTCACCGTCTCCTTGAGTTGCCGGTGGCGTTCCTTGGTCTCGTGGGCGAGCATCTCGAGTTTTTGGCGTTCGTCCTCCGGCAAGGTGCCGATTTCGGCGACGAGTTCCGCCAGCTTGTGCTGAAACGTTTGTTCGTTCATCATAGCCTCTTCCCCCGCTTCCTTTGAGCATCGCCGCCTCCTTGCGCAGGTGAATCTCTTCTCTCCCTCGTCGCTGCCCCCCGGGTCAGCGACGAACCGGTCCGCACACTCTGTCGAGCAAGGACTGTGCCATTGGGGGCGGTCGCCAACGCGGTGGGGAAGTGTGGCGTAACTACTGTCAGATTAAGCGGTTATGTGCGAAGCGGGCCGCGGCGGAGGCGAGTGATTCGCTGTCGCTTTGTGCTTGGATGATGCAGTCGTGCAACGTCACGGCTCGCGTGACGGTCGCTGGCGGGAGCTAACAGGTTCTTAGAAATGAGGTTACTGTAGCGTGGTGCCGCGACAGCACTTCCCCGCGCCGGGATTCCGCGTGACATCCCCGCGTGCTACCAACCATTCCACAGTACGCCCCATAAGCCGATACACACACCTCGCGCGCCGCCGTCCTGCCCGAGCGCCCTGGGAGGCCGTGCGGATTTCAATAGAACAGCGTTACGATCAGATGGGGGTCCTGCCGCTTGCCCTCATAGATGCCTATGGTCGAGGTGACCTGCTTGATGCTGATGGTTTCGTCCTTATCGACCCATTCGTTAATCTCACGGTTCATGTAAGCAATGGCCCCATCGTTCAACTTGGCGTGGAACGTGCGGCAGCGTGTGGCGCAAGGGCTCTTGGGGTCCGACGGGCGGTTCAGCCCGGTTACGTCGAAGGCCCCCATCCCGAGTTGCGTCTCGGAGAGTTGGCGGAATTGGGTCGCGCCGGGCTGAGCGTCGGCGCCGGTGTCGTCATCTGCCAGCGCGATGGTTTCAATGTCTTCGCCGCCGCCCCCGCTAAACGCTCCTGAAGCCTTCTCCTTCTCCTGCAAGCAATGCGCACAAAGCAGTTGGTTTTTCCAATAACCCGCGATGCTGGTATCCAAGTGTTCGCGGTAAATGCTGGCTCCACAGGCCTCACACTGTCGCATTTGCTCTTCGGGCATAACGAGCACTCCGTGGCGAGATCAATCCTTCCGACCATAGCCTTAGGCAAAACCCCGCACCGCCCGCGACGCGTGTCTCGCAGGGGCCCGCGGGGCAACAAACCCGGGTCCGAGCAAGTAGCGCCTGCACAACCGTCATCGTTGGGCGGTAACGGCTCTCGTGTAGACGATTCTACCGGGTCGGTCTGCTGGTGTCATCGTCCTCGAATAGAAAACCCGCCGCCCAGGCTCCCGACCGTCCGGGGAGGGGGGGAGATGCCGGATATGTGCATTTCAGAGGGGAATGACGGGGCGCTTGCGCGTCCCGGAAGGGCACAGACGCGTGCTGGTGCCACTCGAACCGGGTCGGTTGCAATTGGGCGGAGGCCCCGTAGAATAGTTAAGAGTCGGATGGGTTCGATTGGCAATACGGAGACAAGTCGTGATTTCCAAGGAAACCACTCCCGTAAAGACGTTGGACGGAGTGCTGAAGAGCCTGTTGATCCTCTCGCGTACGGTGGATCACGTGCTGGAGAAGGAGGCGGTCAAGGCGGCGGTCAACGAGCAGTTCTCGCCCTCGAAAGTGCAAATCCTTCGTTTGCTGGGAGTTCAACGGACGGAAACGTCCAGTCGGATTGCGCGTTTCCTTGGAGTCAGCAAGCCAGCCGTTACCCAGTTGATCGATTCGATGGTGCGACGGAAGCTGGTGGTGCGGCGGGTCGCGAAGCACGACCGACGGGAAGTGGATCTGTGCTTGACCGAGAAGGGCAAACAGGTGTTTCAGGCGGTGCGCCGCGAGCAGCGGCACCTGCTCCGCACGGCCCTTAAGCAAGCCGCCGGCGCCAACCCCGAAAAGTGGATCAAAATGCTCGGGGAGGTCACCGACGCCCTGACGCAGTCGGGTATCACGTTCGAGGAGTTCTGTTTGCAGTGCGGGGCGCACGCCGACGAGACTTGCGTACTTGGCCGCGACGATTCGCAGTGTTTGTTGTCCCAGAGCAGGAATCTGAGTGCGAAGGCGCCGAACAAGAAGATGCCCCGGCGGGGTGCTAACCACGCGAAAGCCCCCTCCAAAAGGGGTCGGCGCCGGTAACTCACCAGGGTCTCCACTTCCGGGCACGTGGCGGTGTCCCACCGGCCATCCACGAGACGTGAATCTGATCCGGGTCGGTCGAGCGCCCGCGCGAGGGTGGTCAGCGAGGTCACAAGCCCCAACGGAATGAAAAACTTGCATCCCGTGGGTAAGGGACTACACTTTGGGCCAGTGCCGGCTTCGCGTCGGCGAACGGAGCAGTAGTCGTGCGTTGAAGATCGGTGTCCCGAACGTTGTCCCTAAGAAGGCGTGTTCATGCCCCAGCAATTCGAGCATATTGAAGAGTTGATCCGGAACAAGAAATTCGAGGAGGCGGAGAGAGAGCTGAAAGCCGCCGAAGCATCGGGAGACGGGGAATCGGTCGAGCAGCTCTATTTGCAGGGCTACTTGGCAGAGCGCCGGCACGAATGGGACCGGTGCATCGAACTCTACGAGCGACTGTTGGCCGTCGAGGCGGACCACAGCGAAACACTGTTTCGCCTGGCCTACGTCTGCGATTTGATCGGCGATGACGAGCGGGCACTCGCGCTTTACGAAAAGTGTACCGTGGAATCCCCGGCCCACGTCAACGCTTTGATGAACATGGCCGTGTTGTACGAGGACAACGAGTGCTACACGGAGGCATTAGAGTGCGTCAGTTGCGTTCTGGACCAGCATCCCAACCATACCCGGGCGCGCCTGTTCAAGAGGGATATGGAAGCGTCGCTGACCATGTACTACGACGAGGACCAGGAGCGCATTCGGGAGAAGCACGACGCCGTAATGGACATGCCCATCTCCGACTTCGAACTCAGCGTTCGCAGCCGCAACTGTCTCAAACAGATGAGTATCCGCACGCTCGGCGATCTGCTGGCCACCAGCGAGCAGGAACTCCTGGCCTACAAGAACTTCGGTGAAACCTCGCTGAATGAGATCAAGGCCATGCTTACCCAGGCGGGCTTGGCCCTGGGACAGCGCTGCGAGGAGAGAAGCACAGAGGCACTGATGCAAACCTGCTCGCCCAAGCCCATAACCACCGGCGACCCGGTTGTGCTGCAGCGCCCGGTCGGCGAGCTGGAGTTCTCCGTCCGCGCGCGGAAGTGACTGCAGCGTTTGGGCATTACCACCGTGGGGGAACTGGCGGCCTGCACCGAAGCCGAACTGCTGACCATCAAGAACTTCGGGCAGACCTCCCTGATCGAGATCAAGCGTCGTCTAGCCGACGCCGGTCTTTCGCTGCGCGGTCAGAACTAGGCCCGCCGCGGCGGACCGTCCACCCTCCCATCATCGGTCAAATCGAGAAGGAGCCGCTGGGATGCCGGGGTTGCCGAGCAAGTCCGCATCGAGAAGGACTCTGGTTCTGGCGTGCGCGTTGGCGGCTACCGGGTTGGCGACCGGTTGCCCGGGACCCTCGCGGTCCGCAGGGGTCAAGCCTGCTACGGCGCTCCGTAGCGTGCGCGATATCCGCGTGCTATTGGCGGTTTCTCAATCCGACGTGCGCATACGCGTCCCGGGCAAGTACACGATCCGCAGCCGCGAGGGGAACGTGCTCGGTCAAGGCGCGGCCCTGCCCTGGGCCATCGTGTCGGGAGGTCCGAGCGTGGTATTGGGCGGTCGACCACTGGGAGGAGCCGGGATCGAGATCGTTCCTTTGTCGGGGGGGACGGTTGCGGTCTCCCGCCAGACGGAGTTCGGCTGGTCGCCCGTGCGGCAGTATGGGGGATACCTGCGTCTGCTGGCGCAAGCCGACGGGGCGGTGAAGGTCATCAACGTGGTGGACATGGAAACCTATGTGGCTGGAGTACTCCCCGGTGAGATATACCCGGATTTCCACCAGGAAGCCTTTCGGGCCCAGGCGATCGCCGCAAGGACCTATGCCCTGTACGAAATGAGCACCACGGCACGTGCGGGCTACGACGTGACCGCTACCGAGGGATCGCAGGTCTACGAGGGGCTGTCCGACAGCGCGGTCTATCGCAAGGCGTGCGCCGCCGTGGAGCACACCCGGGGGTTGGTGTGCACCTGGACGTCACCGGTCGGCGAACGCATCTTCTGCACGTACTTTTGTTCGGCGTGCGGCGGCGTCACCCAGAGCGTCGCCGATGGCAAATCCAGGCACAACATCCCGCCGCTGGCCGGCGGCGTACGCTGTGACTACTGCCGCATCGCCAAGGGTGAAGCCTATCGCTGGAAGCCCCGCTCCGTGCCCTCGGCGGAGTTGATGTCGCGCTTGATCGAGCGGTACCCGCAGGCCGCGAAGTTGGGACGCCTGCGAGACGTACGCGTGCTGCGCCGGGGTGCGGGCGGTCGGGCGCTGGTGATCGGCCTGATCGGAGAATCGGGCGAGACCTTCCAATTACCCGGCGAGAACTTCCGCTTGGCGGTAGGCTCGCGCGTGATGCGCAGTACCGACTGCCGAATCCGCGTTGAAGGTGACTCTGTGGTGTTCGAAAACGGCAAGGGATTTGGGCACGGCATGGGCTTGTGCCAATGGGGCATGGAGGGGCAGGCCCGCCTGGGACGATCCGCCGCCCAAATCCTGCGCTACTATTACCCACAAGCGCACGTGACGCGGGCCTATTGAAATCTCGTGTTCAAGGTTTGGAGTTCCGCACCTCAACTCTGAGCCTGAAGCCTTGAACTTTGGAGTTCCATTCAGACCGCCGAGGCCGGTCGGGTTCCCTTGTGTTGCTCGGTGCGTTCCACCAAGCGCGGGCGGAGGGTCATGAATTCGCGGGCCATCGCGCTGTCCGGGAACAGTTCCGCAATCCGCCAGCCGGTCATTAGCGCGGCTTCGTAGTCCCGCGAACGCACCATTCCGGCGAAGTCCTCGCGGAGTTGCACCGCTTTCGTTCGACTCATGGCTCGCAACCCCTCCTCCAGCGGGGTGATCCGCTCGGGCTCGAGAAGCTCACGCAGGTGATCCAGGGCCCGCCGACAGGCGGCAAGGTCTCCGTTCTGGTAGGCCACCTGCCAGTGGTATTCCTCACGGGAGCAGCGTCCGTCCTCGTGTGCTGAGACCGCCGTGGGCTCGGCGGGCGGTTTGCCCGGCTCGGGACGCACCAGACGTGGAAAGCCATCGCCCGGCACGTTGGCGGCGACGAGCTTCTCTGGGTCACCGGCGCCGGCCCGGGACAGATCAACGGTGACGCCCTGAGCCTCCAGGGCGTTCTCCAGGGCCTCGACCCGCGCGACGAGATGCTCGGTTCGTTCGGTGCGAACGACCAGGACGGCCCCGAAGCGCACGGCGGCCAGCGCCAGACACCCCACGGTCACCCCGCCGATCGCCACCAGGGCTCCTGCAATAGCAGGAAACACCTGCCCGGCGAAGGCGGAGTAAAACATGTAACACAGTCCGCTCAGCGCGCAAACGCTCATGAACGCATACACGGCGATGTGGGCGTTACGCATCCACGTCGCTGCCTCAGATGAACGGCTGCAGTCCCTTTCGGCCACGTTCCACCTCGACCGGTCCATTACATCCCTTTTCGCTGGGTGTCTACCATTATAATGCGGGGCCCTGGAAGGGTACACAGGCTGTCGATTTAGTCTGTAGCGTCGCCCGTTGTGGGCGGCGCAACCTCGTTTTTCGTCACCCACAACATTTTTCGTCACCCACAAGGGGTGACGCTACATTGGGGATCACCATGTACGATTAAATCGACAGCTTCTACAGGATCGGGCACGGTGGTTTAGAAGGCCGGGAGGTCCTGGGCCCAGGCACCCACCTGGGAGAGTTCCGAGTCCGCTATGTGGTTGGTGTGGGCCAGTTCGTACAGCTCATAACACCACTTCCAGCGTATGGCCACCACCGCGTAGACGATCAACAGTGCTGCTGCCGTAAACTCAGCCAACAGACGCCGGCGATAGCGGATCAAGATAGTGCTGCCGATGGTCACCAGAACGGCCTTGTAAAGGAACACCGCCGTAGGCCCGCGGGCGAGCACGAACGCGGCGACCGGGTTGGCTTCGTGCAGCAGGCCCTCCCGATGGGATATGACCGTCAAGGCCAGATCAAACAAACTGATAACCCACAACCCCGCCAGGAGGCATAGCACCCGGTGGGCACGCGCCTCGGAGACCCAGGTGCAGGCCCGCGCAATGAGCCCTCGCCGCACCACCAGCAGGTTGGGTATCGCGTAAGGTTGGGGAGCTTGAGTGTAATGCATACTGCTACGGTATCGGATTGGAACCGCGGGCACTTAACGCCCGCTGATGACCGGGGGCAGGCCCGAAAACCGGCAGGTGCGCAGGCTCGCCAGCGATGGTCCTATCGGAATACCGATGCTCCGTCCCATACAGATTCCGCGAGTGAGCCTGATTCATGGTGCTTTGACGGGGCGTAGACCTGAGCGTGCGGAAGCGAACCGGCTACCAGGAGGCTTTCAAAAGTTTTGAAACGATTTGGAGCGTGCTACCGGTTGCCGGTAGAATTACATTTATTGTGTTGGCGATCCTCACTAAGCCGAGAGGTGGGGGGTGTAACCGATCAGGTCCGGGAAGCCACCCATGAATCACCCCGAGACGTCCCTTGCCGAGGTTTACGCTCCGATTGCGGCCGAGTTGGATGAGGCGCGGGTTCGCTTCGACGACGAGATTCACAGTGCGCGCGGCTTTATCAACGAGTTGTGCGCGCAAGTGAAGCGCTATCGCGGTAAGATGCTGCGCCCTGCCCTGCTGTTGCTCACCGGCAAGGCGCTCGGCAGACTTACCGACGAACACGTGACTCTGGCGGCCGTCGTTGAAATGGTGCATGTGGCCACGTTGGTACACGACGATGTCCTGGATGAGGCTGACGTTCGGCGGCAGCGGACCACGGTCAACGCGATGTCCGGCAACGAAGCCGCGGTCATGCTGGGGGATTACCTGATCAGCCATGCGTTTCATCTGTGCAGTTCGCTGGACAGCCAGTACGCCGCGCGCGAGATCGGGGCGACCACCAACACGGTGTGCGCGGGCGAACTGAGCCAAATTCACCACCGGGGTAATCCTCGGCTCACCGAGACCGAGTACCTCGAGATCATCGAGAGTAAAACGGCGGCGCTCACCGGAACCTGCTGTGCGTTGGGGGCACGGTTCGCAGACGCGCCCGCGGACACTATCGAGGCCTTGCGTCGTTTCGGCACCGAACTGGGCATCGCGTTTCAGATCGTCGACGACGTGCTCGACTTGGTCGGTTCGCAGGAGCACGTGGGCAAGACCCTGGGCCGGGATCTGGACCTGGGCGAGCCTACCCTGCCGGTGATCCACAGCCTGGCGAACGCCGAACCCGAGGCACGCCGGCGCTTGCAGACTTTGATCCGCGGCGACGTTGCGGGGGAGCGCGACGGCGCGCAAGAACTCCTCCGCCGCAGCGGTAGCATCGACTACGCCAAAGGCGTAGCGCAAAGGTATGTCGCCTCTGCCGCGAAGCACCTGGACGTGCTGCCGGATTCTCCGGCCAGGGCTTCACTTGCCGTCATGGCGGAGTTCGTCCTCCGCCGCGATTACTGAACCCAACCGCAAGACCTCTATTCCCCTCAGAGGGTGGCGTGCGCACGACCGACAGCGGCATAGCGCATCGATCAACGCCTCGTAGTCGGCGTGCTCGGTGTACCTGTGGAGGCGCGCGAGGACGATCCACACCTCATCATCGCCGTGGGCTACTTTCAGCAGATGCTCGAACGGCACGCCTGGACCGGGGTAGAGATCGGCGAATTCGCTGTGAGGTTTATCGGGGCGAAAAACCGGGGTGATGGAGCGATCGGCGTCCAGATAGTAGCGCAGGGGATAGTGGCAGTAGTCGCGATAGACGAAGACCCGGGCGTCGGGCGCGGCGTGCGTATCGATCAACCGCGCCGCCGCACGCCAGTCTTCACGAACCAGCGGACAGTCGGCGCGTTTGGGCATCGCGAAGATGGAAAGCAAGATGAAGGCGCCGTAGCAGGTGGCGCACACCACCGACCGGCGGGCGCCCAGGTGGGCCAGCAGTATCAGGGCCGCCGGCTGAGACACTATCGCGTACTTGGGCTGGAAAATGGGCGTGCCCACCAGCGACCACCCCAACGGAATCACCAGGGGGGCGAGCATCCACAGCAACAGATAGCAGCTATCAACGCGCTCGAGCGGCGGCGCGTGCGGCGCCTGCCGTCGGTCACCGCGCGGCCCGTGGAACAGCTTCGCCGCGACCACCAGCGCACAGGCGGCGAGCAGAGCGAGGCGCAAATGTGGCCAAGGTGCAATCATGCCCTGAGCCCAGTTCCCCAAATCGATCCACCGCGGCGGCGGAACCCAGTATTCCGCCGTTGCGGTCCGAATCTGGTCGGCCAGAATCGGTATCCAGGGGACGAAAGCGAGCACAATGGCCACTCCCGCCATCCCCAGCCAAACGCCCAATCGGTAACGCCGATCGTCGTCCGGCATGGCCCGCAGGCGCATTGCAGCCCACACCGCTTGGGCCAACAACACGAACCACGCAAATGTGTGGACCCAGACGAACGCTGCCGCAACCACCGTATAGGCAATGAGCCTGCCCGGGCGACGGGTGGTCAGGGCGTCGTAGAGTAGGAGCGTCGTCGCCATGGCCAGGGCCTCGGTGAGGGCGTAATAGCGAGCTTCCTGCGAGTAGCAAATGGCCCAATTGTTCACCGCCAGCAGGGCGCACGCGATGAGCCCCGTCCGCTTACCACCCAGGCGACACCCGAGCGGATAGCCCAAACCGACGACCACCATCCCCGCGACGGCGGACATCATGCGCAGGGCCTGTTCGCCGTCCCCGAAGCCCCGGACCCACCAGCCCAGCAGGATGTGGTACAGCGGCGGGTTGGTGCCCTGCCGCCGGAGCTCGACAAGCGCTTCCAGTGGCAATTCGGCGTAAAGGGCGCTGAACGCTTCATCCAGCCACAGGTCGCGTACGCCGATGTTCCAGACACGCAGGACTGCCCCTAGTGCCACGAACCCCGTGACCCAGAGGTATGGTGAGTTGAGTAGCCGTTTGAACCACGCCATAACGTCGCCCGTAAAACAGCATGAGACTGGGACGACACAAGATTACCACGGTAGGTTTGGATCGCCAACTTC
>JAUWNF010000388.1 GCA_030612785.1 Phycisphaerales bacterium | reverse complement strand
CCGCGCCCCCCCGGGGCCGCCCCCCCCCCGGGGGGCCACCCCCCGGCGCCCCCCCGAGGGTTCCCCCCCCCGCGAAACCCCCCCGGGGGGCGCGGCCGCCCCCCACCGCGATTCCTTCAGACTCATCCCGCCCCACAGAGGAAGCGATCCGGTTACCCGGCTCTGCCCGGCCGCAGCACCACGGCTAGTCCACCACCGTCTCCGGCGGGGAAGTCCGGACTTCCTCGCGGTACTCGGTGGTGGTGTATTCGTTCATTTCGCCGCGGTCCGCCACGGCCGTGGAGTCGTCCCAATGCTTGTGCCGCCCGCCGACGCGCATTTCCGCAACCACCTTGCCTATGGCATGAACCTTGAAACCGCCCAGATGATAGTTGATGCCCGGGCCCACGGTAAATCCCTCGTATGTGCGCGAGCGCGAGACCTGGTCGAAGGTGTCGTGGTAGGGCCACTGATACTCCGGCGTAGCCAAGACCAGCGCCCCGGAGCGGTTGATGATGCGCATGGAATCGAGCAGGTTGCGGCGGAGGTGCCGCTCCCGGACCAGTTCTCTGTTCTGTTCGTGCAGTTTGTAGCGCTGGTTCTCCAGGCGCTGCCGTTTGGCCTCGATTTGGTTGAACTTCCGGTCCGTCCCCAAAAACTCCTTGGTGGCGTCGTCGATACTGAAAGTCGGGTCGGCGTAGATCGAGTCCCGCCGGTAGTCCTCGTGGCGGGCGTCGAGGTATTCCATGCAGGAATTCAGCACGGCCTCCGCCGAGCGCAACTTGTCCAGGCGCATGTTGATGCGGTCGATGTCCTCGTAGACCCGGTCCAGATCGGCGATAAAGTAGACCTTCTCGATCAGGTCGCCCTGGGCGAGTTGGTCGACCTCGAGTTCGTTCAGCCCCGCGGCGGACGGGCCGGCCGTCGGATGCAGGGAACGTGCATCCAGGTAATACCGTGATGGCAACTTGATGGGGATGAACGATCCGCGCATGAACTTGGCCACTTCGGAATTCCAAAAGCCGTGCACATCCAACTCGCCGTAGATGCAAACCCCGGGGAACCCCCGCGCGGTGGAGTACCTGAACTGGTACCGGCCTGGACAGAAATTGAAGATGGCATATTCTTCCGGGGTCAGTTCGAGGCGATGTTCCAGGGTCTCATCCGTGGTGATCTGCTGACTCCGGCGGCCGCAGAGCGACTTGACCGTCACATCCGCCCCCGGTGGGGAGTAAAACTGAACCTGCATCTTGCAAGGATTGCCCCATCCGTGCTCGGCACGATACTGAGAGCAACCGGCGGCGGCGATCAGGCTCAGCGCCGCGAGCGATACCCAGCCGAGCGACCGCAGCGCCCCGTACGTGGACTCCTTGGACGACCTTTGCATTGTCTCACCCATGATCCTGGCGACCTCCTTGGTAAGGTAAGGCGTGGAGTTCTCGGTTGCTTGGATGGCTAAAGCGTCGCGTCCGAGGAATAATCGTACCTACCGGCCTTACCGTGTCAAGGGGCACGCGGCACCGCGATTCGGCCTGACCGCGGCCAACCTCACGCGGGACCTGGACTTACGCTATCGATCCGATCCGCTGCGGAGCGGGTCGTCCAAATCGACATCCGCAGCGCCCTCGACCTTCTCCGCGGAGTCGGCGGAGTCGGCATCGGCCTCCGGGGGCGTGGTAGCGCCCGGCGGGGTCAGCCCTTTGAGAAGGTCCTCCGCGCGCAGATGGCGCATGTCGTCCGTGGTGAAACACGCCATTTCGCCGTCTTGGGTGACGATGTAGAACGTTAGACCCTGCGGGTTGGCCGCCACCACGGACCTGGAGAGAATTGGGACAACACTCCGCATCTTGCCGCTGGTGCTATCCAAAACGGCGATCCGATCATCCTCCAACAAGACGCACGTGCGCTCCGCCCGTCGGGATACGAACGCCGTCGCCGAAGGCTGTGTCCACAACAGCTCATGCGTGTCCACGTCGATAGCGTACAGACCGGTGCCGCGGCAATACTGATAGACGGTTCTCTGGGAGACGATGGGGGCATCCCGCAACGGGTGCGGGAAGCGATGCCGCCACAACAACGCACCGGTGGTCACATCCAGGCGGTAGAGCGAGCGGTCCAGGCTGGCGACGTACACCCCGCTCTCGTCGACGTAGAGGTCGGCCACGATCGCGGCCTCGGTCGCGAACGGCGGCCATTGCAGATCCTTGTTCCAGTCGGCGGTACAGGCGTACACCCTGCCGTTCTGGGAAGCGAAATAGAGTACATTATCGATCAGAACGGGCGTCGAGGTTACCGGTCCGCCGCCGAGCAGCTTCCACGTGCGAATCGGTTTTCGATGGATCGGGTCGTACCAGCGCACGGCGTAAATGTGGCCGTCGTTGCTACCGACGTAGAAAGAACGAGCATCTCCGACCGCCCCGCTACCCGCCGTCCATAACTCAGGTATCTCGGCCAGCACGGCGCCCGTATCCCGGGCGTACACGTACGCTCCTTCCGCGTGCGCCACCAAGACGGCTGCGCGCCCCTCGACAGTGGAGAGGTGGGAGGGTTTGAACACGCGTCGGCCCCGGGCGGCCACGTTGTGGGCCCAACGCAACAGCCCCACACCGGGGTCTACCGCGTGGAGGTCCCCCAGGCGCGTCGCCACGTACAGACTCTCGTCCAGCAAGTAGACTGCATCGACTGAATCGCCACGCTTCAGCGGCAGTTCCGCCTGCCAATAGCTCATCAGGCCCGCTTGGCGAAGAGCGTTGGGGGACGCAATCTCCTCGCCCTGGGCTCCCAGAACAACCGCCGGAATGCTGAGTGAACCCACCAAGCCCGCCGTCAACACGCGAAAACTCATCCTGAGGACTCCACTTTGCGCACACTGTTCCGTGACCGCGTCCGCGCAACGACAAGCTATTATCATAACACAGTTCCGCCGGCGGTTCGAGTGACGGATGTGGGGAGACCCACCCGCTCGTCTATTCTTCGCTTTTTGCTTCCTCAGTTCCCGACTTCTCGAACTGGGTCCGTAGACGCTCCAGTTCCGCACCCGTGACCCGCTGGAGATGGCTGGGTGCCCCCTCCTCAGATTTGACCTCCACGTTCAGCTCACCTGTCGTCTTTGCGGCGCTCGGCGATTTGCCCTCCAGGAGCAGGTCCAGGTCCCTTGAGACGATTTCGACGAGATCCCGCTTGGCGCCGGAGTGCAACGCCTCGACGACCCCGTTCTTGCCAAGTAGGTACATGGCGGGATAGCTCCGAACCGTGTACGGATTGCCCAACTTGTGCTGGGGGTCCAGGGCCCGCTCCATGGTGAGGTTCAGCTCCTCGAAGTGTTCGGCGATTTGTGCCTCGGTCCTCGCCTTCCTTCCGGTGTGCCCGTCCTCACTAACGGCGACAACGCGCACGCCCTTGTCCTTGTACTTCTGGTGGAGCTTCTCGACATCGGGCAAGGTGCGTGTGCAGTAGGGGCACCAGGACACGTAGAACTCCAGCACCATGATCTCATCGCTCGGTACGCCGGTAGCGATCTGCTTGCCGTCCACGGTCTCAAAAGTGACCTTTGGCGCGGGCTTGCCCACGAGCTTCTCACCTGGTTTGGGCTTGGGTCCGACGATGGGCACGGTAACGGTGGGCTTCTGCGAATCGTCGGTCTGTATGACCAGTCTCTCGCCCTTCTCACCGGGTACGTACCCGGGTGGAAAGACCAGATCGATGAAGTAGTCCTTTCCGGGGTCTCGCGCGTCCACCGCGACGGTGACCTTGGGATCGCTAACTTCCACGCCGATGACGTTCACGGCGGTCTTGCCATTGTTGGTAAAGCGCACCGATTCCCTGATTTCCCTCTGTTGGACAGAGCGGAGCAGGATCTTCGTCGGTCGCACTCCTAACCGGGGCGGTACGCGAGCGATGCAGATCACATCAACCTTCGGCTTGGTTGCAATGTTCGTCGCCAGATGAAAAACCTCGCGATTCAGGTTCGGCCGATACGGTGGATTGCTGGTGATTGCCAGTGTGTAGGTCTTTCCAGGCTTGGATTCCGTGAGCACCGCGGTGAAGGGTCCGGCCCGGTCCTGCTCCAGGGTGAGCTTGAGGGGCTGCGCGCTATTGTTGGTGATGGTCACCGTCTTCTTGAGCGTCTCATCCGGTTGCACGTTCTTGAAATTGGCGGTGCGCGGCTCGACGGTAATATGCTGCTTGGCTATC
>JAUWNF010000151.1 GCA_030612785.1 Phycisphaerales bacterium | reverse complement strand
GGAAACACCTGGCACATCCGCCCCATCTGCGTTAATCTCTACTCTGAAGTTCATTGAGTGCCCTCCATGGTCTATGTGATCACAACTGCCATGGAGGGCATTTTACGCGCCAGCAGGTGACAAAAAGAATCTGCACCCGGATACAACCCCCACGCACATGGATCGTGCCGGATGGCAGGGGCAAAGCTTGAGCCCGCCTGGGCGTGGATGGCCGAACAGGAGAAGTCCAGCTTGGGAAGCAGAAAACAGCCGATCATGACCCTCCGCGCAACAAGGACTTAAGTTCTGATGGTGAAACGACTTAACGCCTGTTTCCTCGCTGGCTCGGCGCAGCTTCTTGGCCTGTTCTGACACTGTTCCTGCCACGACTCTCGGAGGCCGTTTTCGGCCCCGACTGCCAGCTTAGGCCGGACGTCGCTCCCGTATCGTTCCTGATCAGCGGATCCGAATCGTCTCCCGAATACGGTGGGAACATGCCGCGCACGACGTGCTGGCGATCACGAACATCCATAGGTGTGCGGCAAGGGACCGAGCCCCGCTGGCCCGCCAGGCTTTGTGTCACTGCAGTTCCGATCGGCCCACGAGGCGGGGGGAATCGAACCCCGAAACCCAGATTTGGAAGTGGTGTTGCAACAAGCACTTACGCGCGTCGGAGAAGAGGGCTTGGCGTCCTGCTTGGCGTCAATCTGCGGCGACCCCATGCTCGCACGGGGCGTTGAGGCATGGCCTGGGCTTCCAGCGGAACTCAAGCAGGTCATTCTGGCAGCGGTGGGCGAGTGTGGCGGTGAGTAACGGATGCCACGAGATGCCGTTTTGCGTGCGAGCGGGCCGTGCGGCGCGGCGGCGCATCGAAACGGGTGTACTTGGCGACCACGTCGCCCCAGCTGCGGTATGGATGTCAGTCGGTGACAGCAATCCTCCACGTCGCAACCGAGAATCCGCTGATGGCACTCGGGCAGTCGACCTCCGGGCTCAATTCGATTTTGTTCCGGCCCGAAGCGAGCAGGTGTGGCCCATCAGATTACTCCCTTCGAACCGCGCGACACTCCGCGTCGAGCTGCCAGTCGTCCGGCGCTGAAAGACAGCAACCGTCCAACATCCACGACTGCAACGACGGCGTGCAGCGAGCAAGCTAGCGACGATCCGTCTCGCTACCTCGGCCGCGTTTCGGACAGCAGCACGGTCAGTACGCCGAACACGTTCAGACGAAGGGCCTGCTTCACCATGATGATGTCTTGTGAAAAGCCAGCGAAGGCTCCAGGAAACCACGCGGATGCGACGGTGCCCGCCTCCTCCAAGTATATCCCGCGTGGCTGCTCCTCCCCGGCCAGGCATCGGCCAGTGGTACTGGCCGCACGATGTCCAGCTTGGCAGCTGGGCCTGGCCGTGGTCCACCGAAAGTGAACGAGCGACTCGCGCCGTCAGAAGTGAACACGACGAAGTGTAGCGAACGAGCGAGAGCCAAGTTTCCTGCAGTGGGATTCGCGATGGGCGTTGGCGACCGATTATCTGCTATTCGCCGGCTGCATGCTTGCCGAGCGCCACACCGTCAAGGAACACTCGCAGATGCTCGGCGTACTGCGGGTCGAGGATCGGCGGCAGTATGTGTCCGCCGAAGCCCTCGACGAGTTGCTTTGGCTCGGGGGCGAGTTCGTACAACTGCTCGGCTCCGACAAACGGCGTAACCAGGTCTTGCGGCGACTGGATGATGAGCTTGGGCAGTGTGATCTGCTCGATGCATCGGTATGGGTCGAGTTTCGCGTGTTCTGCGGCGACCCTCTCGATCACCTCGGGCAGTGGGATCACGCCTACAAGTGGGAACGACCACGGTGGAATGGATTCGGGAACGAAGGCCCCGTGAAGAATGACCCCGACGACGCCGTCCGGTGTACGTGCCGCCTGCGCCAGGGTCGGCAGCGTTCCCAGCGATACGCCGAACAGGACGATGCGGTCGGCGCCCGGTTCAGATCGGCTTTGAAGGTGGGCCAGCGCCGCGTCGGCATCTGGGAGGAGCGTACCGAGGCTGGCGGAGCCGGGGCCTTCACCGAAACCCTGATAGTCGTAGACCATCACGTTGTAGCCCAGGTCATGCAGGGCCAAGTAATAGCTAAACAGCGCGCTGCGATTGAACAGTGCCCCATGATTGATCAGCACGGTGACGGGCGCGTCATCGGCCGGGATGAGCCAGCCGTAGATGGTGTCCCCGGTCGGCGCCTCGAACTCGATCGGCTCGTATGCCAAGCCGACCGCTGAGGGCGGAAACAGGATCGGCTTCTGGGCGGGTGGGGTGAACCAACCCTCCTCGATCGGTTCGACCGCGCAACCGTTGGACAACAAGGCGACCGCCGCGGCGCCGAAGAAAGCGAGACGCCATGCAGCCATGCGTACGGTTCTGATGTAGGTCACGGCACGTCCCCTTGGGACACGCTCCCCAGGACAGCGCCTGAGTCGTGAGCTGATTGGCACTCGGTCTCGCCCGATGGTCATGATCACGATCGCCTTGACCCTCGTCCGGGCGCCCGGAAGCTTCTCAACGGAAGCCAACGGGGGTCGAAGAATCATCGTGACATGCCATGAAAGCCAGTTCATAGTATGGACCAAAGGTTCGTGCGCGTCAAGTGGTCGTGAACGGAACGGCCAAGAGACCACGGGCGGATGAGCCGGTTCATAAGCTGGCGTGGATGCTCCCGGTATGACCTGGGCGACGGACAGTAGAGGACATGGTCAATCAACATCGAAAGGAGTCGAAGATGAAGTTCAAGGGTTTGCGTTGGTACACAGCCAGCTTGGTCGCGTTCCTGATGGGCATTCCCATGGCCGAGCAGGCGAAGGCGGCGGATGGTGGCAATATCGTCGAGGCGGCGATCTCCCTCGCGCTGTCGATCGCGAGCATTGCAGGCGATAGCTAATCCTCGGCAGACGTGGGCCGGGCCTCGCTCGTCAGTCGGCGGGTGAGGCCCTCACCCCAGCGGGCATGGACCCAGAGATACTGCCTGGGGTCGTCGAGGACGATCTTCTCCAGCGCGGCGACGTAGCGCTGGGTAATGTAAACGACCGGATCGTCTTCGCCGCGCCACGCACTCGGATCAAAGAGGTCGGATACGACAATCTCGAAGCGGAACGCGTCATTCCGCCGGCGGATGCCCGCCACGACAACCACTGCTTCGTAGTGCGCCGCCAACAACCCCACGGAGCGTGAGGCGGCGGTTTCCAGGCCCAGGAAGGTTGCCGGAATGCCACGCCGAGCGGCATGGTGGTCGGAAAGGATCGCCACCGTGCCGCCATTCTCCAATATCTGGGGCAGGCGGCTGACCGCCTGTGTGTCGGGAATCATCTCGCAACCGCTACGGGCGCGAATGGCCCGCCGGTACGCGTCAAAGTCCGGATTGGCGTGCGATCGGTAGACCACGCCAGCCCGGATTCCGTTGTAACCCAGGAACAGCGGTAGTAGGTCGAAGGGACCGTAGTATCCGGTGAGCAAAACAACTGGCTGACGGCGGCGTTGGGCGTCTAACATCATGCCCCGGTATGGCTCGGGCATGCGGCCGCCGTAGCGGTGGTACGTGCTGCGGCGAATCAGCCGGTCGGCGAGCATCAGGTCGGCCAGGTTCCAGGCTCGATGAACGAAGGCTTGCTCGGCGATGTCGGCAACTTCAGCCGCGCTCCGTGTTTTGCCCAGGGCTGCCTGGCACTGTGCTTCGCTGCGGAGGCGCAGAGGGTCAAACAGCCGATACAGCCAGCGCACTAGAATCACCATGAGCGAGTATGCCGCTCGTGGACCGATGACGGCGAGAAAAACCGCCAACAACCGCCGATACGCGTTGCTGAGCCGGATCAAGATGCGAGTGGCGGACACGCTCACGCCCCGGTGCTCTGTAGACGGTTCGTGCCTCCGGGCGGCGAACCCAGGGTCCGCAGCCCACCGTGACTGGTGTGGGCCACTCGCCGCGACCCGCTGTGCCGAGTCTCAGCGAACCCCACGCCGTCAGTCGAACAGGTCGCCCAGGAAACCTGACTCGCGCGTGTATCGGCCGCACCAGTTTTCTTCGTACAGCAGCCGCTCCAAGGCGTTCAGGTCCTCGTACGCCGAACTCGAAATCGTGTTCTCGCCGTAGCAGTCGTCCAGAAGACCAGTTACCGGACAGCCCTGAAAGAGGAACGAGCCGAAGCCAAGCATCACTACCAGCGTCGCGCCACGAGTTCTCTTCATACTCATCACCATTTCCTCCGTGAACGGTTTCGCTCCAGGTGCCCGGCCGGTCGCGGCACGGCCGAATCGACATAGGCCCGGCGGTCCGAGAGGGACGCTTGACCCTTGCGAACGTTCATTATAGAGTATGAATCCTAGCTCGCGCTTTGTCAACTGCGTGATTGAACGGATTGCTCCTTTGGAGGAAAGCGTGAAATGTTGGCCAAACTGACTCGCAGAGAACGTGAGCGTCAGCGGCACCGGCGAGAGATCCTGACGGCCGCACTGAATCTCTTCTCCCAGAAAGGCTTTGAGAAGACGACGATGGCTCAAATTGCCGAGCAGGCCGAGTTCGCCGTCGGCACGTTGTACAAGTTCTTCGAGGATAAGGAAGCGCTCTACCGCGCCCTCATTCTGGACACCATGCGAGATTTCGAGCGCGAGCTGAGCGCGGCCCTCAAAGCGCCGGGCACCGAATCCGAGAAGCTGGATCGCTACATCGAGGCCAAGGCGGCTTTGTTCGTGCAGCACATTCCGACCGCGCGCCTGTACTTTGCCCAAACCGCCGGTACCGCCTTCTTGCCGATGGCCGGGCTCGATCGTGATGCTCGCGCGATCTACGAGAAGGTGCTTAGTTCACTGGAAACCGTTTTCCGCAGGGGCATTCGGAAGAAACTGCTTGCGAACATGGACCCGAGAATGCTGGTCCTTGGACTGGAGGGATTGACCAACGCGTTCCTGGCCGAACTGGTTGAGCGGCCGGACGACTTCTCCGCCGAAACGATGGCAGATTTGACGAAGACTCTCTTTTTCGAACGGATCCGCCTGAAGGCGAAGTAACGCCGAAATGGCTGCGGGAGGGCGACAAGCGGAGCGGCGATTCCGTCTGCTTGACACCATTGGGCAGATATCGCCCAATGCCGGCGGCACTTTGGCGCTGCGAGAGATCACCCAACGAGGCGATATCCTTTGTGCTCGGTGAACACGAGACTTAAGTCCGCCAAGAAAGTCGGCCTTGCCCTGGGCAGCGGTTCCGCGCGCGGCTGGGCCCATATCGGAGTGATTCGGGCCCTTGCTGAAGCGGGGATCCGCATACACTGCGTGGCTGGCACGAGCATCGGGGCCGTGGTCGGGGCCGTTTTCGCATCGGGTAAGCTCGATGCGTTTGAAGAAATCGTGATCGGGTTCGACTGGAAGCAGGTTGCCCGTTTCTTCGATGTCGTCTTTCCGAAATCGGGGCTCCTCGACGGCAAGAAGGTAGCTGATTTCGTTCGTGGCCACGTACGGGGAGAGAACATCGAAGACTTGCCCATCCCCTTCAGCGCTGTAGCGACCGACCTGGGCACGGGGCGTGAAGTCATCATTCAGGACGGCGACCTCATCGAGGCGATTCGCGCCAGCATTTCTGTCCCCGGCATCTTCACGCCGGTCCGAAGGAAGGGGAGCATTTTGGCCGATGGCGGGCTGGTTAACCCCGTTCCTGTGACCGTCGCTAGGGAAATGGGGGCGGACTTCGTCATCGCAGTCGACCTCAACCACGACATCGTTGCAAATAAGGGGATCAAGCCCTTGCCAGCCAATTCACACGATGTCGCTCCTGGCAAAGGCTCGTCGCGCGGCTTGGGGAAAACGAGCAGAATCGTGGAGGCTTTGGACAAGGGCGTGGGGGCTCTTGAACTCCGCGCTCTCTTGCAGCTCGGCGCATGGACGGCCAAGGAGCCATTGCCGAACATCTTTGAGGTGCTGGGCGCCTCGATCAACATCATGGAAAGCCAGATCACGGCAACCAAGTTGAAGACCGACCCACCCGATCTTCTCATTCAGCCGAAGCTGGGGCACACCCGATTCCTCGAATTCAATCGCGCCCAGGAGGGGATCGCCGAAGGGTATCGGGCGACAAACGCCTGCCTCCACTCGCTCAAGCGTCGCTGAACCGCCCCCCGGAACCGTCCTGAGAGCCGCCGGGCGACTGCCCGGTCCGGCGAGCACATGTCCATTGGGCCGTGTCCCCAGAATGCGTTCGGCG
The DNA here is from genome assembly GCA_030612785.1 of Phycisphaerales bacterium. Taxonomy (GTDB): domain Bacteria; phylum Planctomycetota; class Phycisphaerae; order UBA1845; family UBA1845; genus JAAEQG01. The sequence goes on along the minus strand of JAUWNF010000151.1, from coordinate 1,380 downwards.
CGCTGATCTGACACACCCCCAGTCCGTCTGGGTGGCCGGGACCACGCTCTGTGACGCGCTCGACGAAATGAAAATGTGAATGTTCCTTGACGTGAGCGAATTCTCGCATTATACTCTGAATGGAGATTCACAATATGGGCCGCGATTCGCAGAAAGCAATTGCTGCTCATGACAAAGGGACGTGAAATGGCCGCGAAGCTATCACGCAAAGAACGGGAGCGCGAGCGGCACCGGCGAGAGATTCTCGCGGCTGCGCTTAATCTGTTTTCCCACAAGGGGTTCGAGAAAACCACCATGGCGGAGATCGCCGAGCAGGCCGAGTTCGCCGTGGGAACGCTCTACAAGTTCTTCAAGGACAAGAAGGCCCTCTACCGCAACCTGATCCTCCAGACCGTGAGCGAGTTCGAGCGGGCGTGGACGGTGGCCCTCAAGGGCCCAGGGACCGAAATCGACCGGATAGCCCACTACATCGCCCCGCAAGCGGCGTTGTTTGCGAAGCGCCTTCCTACCGCCCGGATGTATTTCACGCAGACCTCGGGCGCGTTCCTACAGTCGGCGGCCGGTCTCGATGGTGAGGCCCGTGCAATGTACCAGCGGGCGCTCCGTGCGCTGGAGGCCGTCCTTCGCAGTGGCGTCCGCAAAGGGCTGTTTATAAAGGCCGACCCGAAGATGCTCGCGTTGAGTCTGGAAGGATTGAGCAACGCTCTCCTGTCCAAGCTCGTCGAGCGGCCGGACAACACTACGCCAGAGGAGATAGCTGAACACGCCAAACGGCTGTTCTTTCGTTCGGTCTGCCTGGAACCGTATGCGGCGTAAAAACAAAAAGAGTGAAACCAACTCAAGGAGAATGTCGTGAGCAAAGACACGAAACGCATCTACGAACAGATCAGAGAGCCACTGTCAGAGGACGCGCGGCAGGGTAAGGCAACGCCCGAACGCATTCGCGCCGTGGTGGCGGAGGCCATAAGCACGGCGATGCGTGAAGGCAAGATCGGCTCTACCGAAGCCGCAACGCACGGACGGGAAGCACTGCGAGCGGTGACCGATGCGGCGCGCGAAGTTGGAAGCGATGCTGGAGCTGGCGCGTGTAACTCGGGCCAAGTCAGCGTGATCAGCGAACACGGGAACTCATGCAAAAGGAGACGTGAGCTATGTTTGATGCACTGAAACGATTGGGCATCATGGGAGTGGGGATGATTTCAAAGGCTGAAGACGAAATCCAAACGGTGATCGCCGACCTTCGTCACAAGGGGGAACTCAGCAAGGAAGAGGGCCAAAAGGTAATGACTGAATGGCGCGAACGTGTCGCCTTGAACCAAAAGGAAGTAAAGGAACTGGTTGACAAGGCGGTGCAGGACGCGCTGAAGGCCGTAGGCGCGC
>JAUWNF010000243.1 GCA_030612785.1 Phycisphaerales bacterium | reverse complement strand
GGGGTCCAGCTTGAAGATCAGCCCGAAGTCGTCGCGTCCGATGGGAAAGATTTCCTGATCTTGGGGCGTGCGTTTCAGCCCCTCGTCCCAGGTCCATATCCCGACCTCGTCGTAATCACCGTCGAAGCGATGGTAGTGAATCGTCAGCAGTTGCTGCCGTATGCCGGCTTTCTCGTGATTTTGCTGTTCATCGCCCGCAATGGCGACACTGAAAAGGACAGACAGGGTAACGTAAAGGTGAATCATGGCCGTGTTCCTGCTAACCAGGCATGTATCCAGTCAACGACGCCAGTGAACGCAGAGACGGCAGCGAGGAATGAGGAATCAAACATGGAGGAGGCCGCTCGTCTCCCACCCCGATCGCCGGCCCCAGTGGCCGGCGAAACGGGATGGGGCCCCCGCAGAACGACCATGAATGAAGAATGAAGAATGGAGAAAAACGGAACCGGACTGGTTCTTGTGGGAGCCCGGACCTGCGCTCAGTTCTCCGTTCTTCATTCTCAATTCTCAATTCTCTGCGTCTCTGCGTTCCATTCTGTATTCAATTCAAGGAGTTAAGTGTGCCGTCACCGAAGTCAACGGCTGGCCGTCGAGCGTCTCCACGTGTACGCAGAATCCCCATCCGCCGCCGCCCTGGCTGATCTTGAGCAACAGCGCGTTCGTACCCTCTTTCAACCGTATCGGGATGCGGTCCTCCTTGGACTGATACGCTCGGCCGATCTCGTGGCGATGGATCTCCTCTCCGTTCAGCCACATGGCGACCCCGTCGTCGGTGCCGAAGGCTAGCGAAGCCTCCGTCTCCTCGGGGGCGCGCAGGTACGTCAAAGCATAGGCCACCACGTCGTTGTGGTCTCGGGGGAAAACCTCGATCAGGTTGACGAAGAACTCGCCGGCAAGGTCGGTCTTCGGGGTCATCTCCCGCTCGATCTTTTTCCAGCGGACTTGTTTGCCGTTTGTCGTTTCATAGGTGGCGGCGAGGTCGATCCGCTCTTCGGGCGGAAAGACCTTATCCAGCCTTCCGGGCGGCTTTGCCGGGAACGGCCCCGCCACCCACCAGCGGTTGATCGACGGGAGCAGTACTTGACGGCCAGGAATGTCGAGCCCCAAACCGTCTGGCTTCAGAGTGAATCTCGATTCCAAAGCGGTGGTCTGGGGCGAGGCGATAGGCATCAGGGTAGTGGCAAGGTGTATTGGCACATCGTCCTCAAGTTCCTGCAAATCCCAGTGGTGCTCACCCGCAATCGTCCAATTCGGGGGCGGCAGGAGCGTGAACTCGGCAGTAGCCGTACCCATTTGATCAACCAGAGGCGATAGACTGATCGTTGCCCACACGGTCAACGCGTCTGACTGCGGTTTCTGTCCGCGCGCCGTGACCTCGACAATAAGTCCCAATAACCGGGATAAGGCCCGGCGTCGGATCGGCGGGTCGAGAGTAACCTGTGGAATAACGGCAATGATGTTGCCGGGAGTGAGGGCTCGCGGAGCGCCGGGATCTGCACCGGCTGCCGTATGCTGAAGAAGCTGCTCCTTTATGGCAGGCCATTGGGATGATTTCGCAAGAAGGTTGAGCACTTCCTCGGTGGTCTGCATCCGCCCACGAGCACCGTTCGGAAAACGTACCTGCGCCTCTGCGCCGCCGGGCTCGACGGCGATCTCCACTTTCGTGCCCACGGCTTGCCGGGGAAGACGGATGATATTACTGCACGCCCGCGGATCATACGACCAGCCCGGAAGGCTGAGATGTTCCTGATACTCCATTGCTTTGCCATTGACTCTCACGGCGCGCAGTGCGGGAATGTGGTGGAAATGGATCTCGTACGCGCGCTCCTTGGGCATCCCGGAATACGAGCCCTCAACTGGGCCGATGGTGATGTGGCGGACGCCGTCGATCAGCTTGTGCGAGACGGGCGTCCAAATGCACGCGCCTGTCTGATAATCCACGGTCTCGTTGTCGTCTTCGTACACGCGCGTACTGCCCGACTTGCCCGGCCAGATGTGTAGGATGAGCGGGTTTACCGGTCGCTCGCTAGTGCGGTTCATCTTCGGCTGCGCCGGAATGATGGCACCAGCCCGTGCAAACAGTGGGATCTCGTCCAGTGGAACCTGAAGTAGGATGCGCCGGGGGCCTTCATACGTCCGTCCGGTGAACCAGTTGGTCCATTCGCCCGGCGGCAGCCACACGTGCACTTCGGCGCAACCACTCATCGGATTGGCGGGTTTGGTGACTGGCGCCACCAGTAGATCGTCGCCGAACAAGTACTCGCCGGTGTACTCGTAGGCTTCGTCTAACTCCGGCCAGTCGTAGTATAGCGGGCGGCAGAGCGGCAGTCCGGTGTCATAGCACTGTCGCGCCGCGGTGTAAATGTACGGAATCAGCTCGTAGCGTAGATGAAAGGCCTTGCGCGCGGCCTGGAACACCTCGTCGGGGAACTTCCATATCCGGCGTTCAGCCTTGGGGTTCCTTGTCGTGTGCGTCCGCAGAATGGGGCTGAACGCACCCCATTGAATCCAGCGGGCGTACAGTTCTGGTTCCACCGGGCCCGGCTGATGCCCGCCGATGTCGTGGCTCCAGTACGGGTAGCACACGTTCCCGGCGGTAGTGGTGAAATACGGCTGAAACGCCAACGACACCCAATTGCAGTACGTGTCGCCCGAAAAGCCGATCTGGTACCGATGGTTCCCCAGCCCACCCCAACGGCTGAACATCATCGGGCGCTTCCCCACACGCTCGGGGTTGCGCTCCATGTCCGCCCAATGGAGATAGTTCAGCCACCACAACGGATCGAGGCCTGCGATGTTGGTTCTCTCGCCCTGCTGCCAGTCGATCCACCAGAAGTCCACCCCCTGACGCTCCAGCGGATGGTGCAGGTACTTAAAGTACGCCTCCACATAGCGCGGGTCGGTGCAGTCGAAGGACACCTGGTCGGCGGTCTCCGGATCGAGATTCATGGCCCGGGCAACAGCGGGAAAGGCCTGCTCATGCTTCTTCACTCCGTCGGCCGGGTGCAGGTTCAGCGTCGCCCGCAGGCCTTGATCGCGTACCCATTTCAGAAACTTGTCCGGATCGGGGAAGTACTTCGGGTTCCAGGTATACCCGGTCCAGCCCTTCAGGTGCCAGTCCATGTCGATCACCAGCACGTCGAGCGGCACATCGTGCGCCTTGAAGGCTTTGACTAACCGCTTGAGTTCCGTATCTGAATAAGGCCAGTAGCGTGACCACCACGTGCCCCAGACGAAGCGGGGCGGTAGCGGAACCCGTCCGGCAACGCGCGTGAAGTCACCCAGGGCCCGCTGGTAATCGTGTCCGTGCCCGAAGAAGTACCAATCGAGCGCATCTTTGCGGTCGCGCGGCGTCGCCCAGGGCCGGCCGGTCTCGGGATGGTCATCGAACAACAGACGACGCGAGTCGTCCACCACCACCCAGCCGTCACGCGAGAGCAAACCGGGCGGCAGAGGGACGTCCCCGGATACCATGTCCAGCGTGCGACAGGTGCCACCGAGGTTCCCTCGATTCTCCAGGCCCGGCTGCCAGACCACCGGTTGGCCGTTGAGCGTCAACTCAATAGCAAGGTTGGCCTTACTGAAGGGCCCGCTGCCTTCCGTGTAGCGCAAGGTGATCGCTGCGGTTCTGATGGTCAGTCGGCCATCGGCTTTATCAGCGGTAAACTCGGGCACGGGCAGACGCCGGTTGACGAAAACCAGCGATGCCCGGTCCTCGAACGCGCCTATCGGTGACCACTCCATACGAATCATGGCCGGCGTCAGCACCGTAAATCGGGCATTGCCCGACACCACGATCGCCCGAGAATCCGCCACCGGGTTCCACTTCTTCTGCATGACGATCGATCCGTTGCTGGTGGTGGCTAACACCGCGCATGGCAAAAGCGCACATTGCATCACAGCCGGGATCCAACGAGAAGTACGTGACGTAAACACCGCTCCACCTCTGTCGAACAACAATGTCCCAATGTCGGTTTCGATCGCGCAGTTTCGCAGGGACAAGCATGCTACAACGAGCCTTCAAGCCTGCCAACTTTTCGTCCTACCGCGGCTTCGCCGACTGCGTGATGGGTGGCATGGCCAAGCGTATTCGGCGATGAGCCACCGCAGGGCAATCCCGCACCGCAAACGAAGACGCTTGCACCGGCATGAAACGGAGCTTGGCCATGTGGATGCCGTACGCAATCCCGGCGCCGGGACACCTCGCCGGCCGGGAAACCTGACCGCATTCGACATGGCCAAGGACCGCCTCGAACGGTCCTCGGGCAGATTGGAAAGCTATGAAGGGCGGTCCCAGGCCATGCCACCTGTGGCAACTCGTCAGATGCCAAAGACTATCCACGCCCGTTCCAGCCAGAATCCGCCGTGCGCGCTTGCGATCGAGACACCAATCCTGGTATGCTTATGATTTCGGAGGCGGAGAATGGGGGATTTTGGAACAGGCTGGTGAGTGTTTGATGTGAGGGGCGAAGACATGATGAGAAGAGGTACTTTGTGCATGTTGGTGGCGGTATTGTGCTGGGCCGGTTTGCCCGCGGCGGGGCTCGCCGATCTGCAACTGCAAGACGCCTGGTGCAGCTTGGAAACCACCGGCTCGGCAGGCGAGATCGACGGGGACATCTACATCAATACCAATGGACTGGTCTTCCACTTCGCCGCGGAGGTGAGCGGCTACGACGAGGCGGACGAGGTGCTCTTCCGCTATTCGCCTGTTGACGGAGAGGACACCTGGTACGACATCACCAGCAACGCGGTCCCCATCACTACCAACGGGACCATGCTCGAGGGTTCGATCAGCCTGACAGGTCTCGAAGTGGCGATCCGCCATGAATTCGTCGTCAAGTACGTGCCGGCGACCGGAGGCATCATCTGGCTCAAGCCCTTCAGCCATCAGGTCGGCACCAACGGCGTGGCGTCCTACGACCTGGGGCCGGATGCTGCCCATCCGGCTGAGGATGATCTGTACAACGGTTTCTTCACGCCGCTGAACCCGCCGTACGCGGTTATCGACTACCCCATCGAAGACGAGATCATCACCTCACCGATCTACGCCATCCGCACGAGCGACAACGACTCTACGAACAACGTGCGGGTGAAAATCGACATCGGCGACTGGACTCAGTGCTACTACAGCGCCGGCCATTGGTGGTTCGACTGGGCCGACTACGAGGCCGGTGCGCATCAGATCATCGCCGAAGCCTGGAACATTCTGGGCCAGAGATTCGAAACACCGGTGCGCAACTGCACCTACCAGCCTTCGGCGGAGTTCGGCAACCTGCTGGATGCCTGGAGCGAGCTGGTCACGACGGACGAATCCGGGGTGGTCGAAGGCGACATCTACACCAACCCCGACGACCTGACCTTCTGGTTCAAAGCGGATGCGGCGGACTTCAACACCAACGCCACCGCGCTGTTGCATATCACGTCGAACGGCTGGACTGATATCGACAGCATTGTGATCCCCATCGACACCAATGGCGTCACCTCCAACGGCGTGCTCATCGAGGGCGCGATTGCGTTAGGCGAGGTGGATATTCTTGTCCGGCACGAGTTCGTGGTGGAGTACCAGGACGGTATCTCGGCGCAGGTCTGGCTCAAGCCGTTCACCTACTGGGGAACCAACGGCGTGATCTCATACGATCTGGGTCCGGACGAGGCCCACCAGAACCCCGACGATACCTTCAACGGGTTCTTCACGCCGATTGAGCGGCCCTTCGTAGTGATTGACTTCCCGTACGAGGATGAGGTCATCCCGGGACCGGAATACGAGATCCGCAACGGTGCGAA